>DATIHT010000001.1:0-2838 GCA_035480415.1 Saccharimonadales bacterium (SeqCode)
AATTTTTAGTCATTCCGCAATAAAGGGAATTGTCAGCACACCGCAGTATATAAAAGTAATGCATGGAAAACAGTTGTCCTACGCAGCAGGCTTTACGTGTTTTGCGCTTGGTCCTTTTTCACCGTCAACAACATCAAATGTTACAGCTGCTCCTACTTGAAGTTCATCAAAAGTTACGCCTTCTAAATCTGTTGAGTGAAAGAAAAGATCTTTTGTCTCTCCTTCACGGGAAATAAATCCAAAACCTTTTTCTGTTTTTGTTTTAACTATTCCGTTCATATTTTTATCCTCCTTTCCTGGGTATTATACCTTTTTTGCAAGAAAAATTGCCAAAAGGCACATTGCATCGAAATTGGAAGCGGAAAAAAGGAGATTAGGATTTGGGTTTAAAGTTTGTCTCGTCAAGGTCAACGTACATAAAATCTCTCGATTGTTTATTTAAAAAACGTGCAGGGTTGTCAGGCATACTATCCATAAATTTGGCGCGGCCAAGTGGAGCTCCTTCGGTTGGGAAAAAAAGCGATCCTAAAACGTATGGAGAGTTGATATCAAGCTGCATAGCAGTACAAGCACCGGCAGCCCAAAGCGCTTTTGCCAACGTTGCAGCACTAAGGCTATTACCGGCTGCATAGATTAAATCACCCTTTTCAGTGAGGCCGACAGCGGAGCGCCAGGTGATGAATTCGGCAGAATTAACCTGAACATAACCCCACGTATTGTTACCTTCATTGGTGCGTTTACTAATTTGGCAGTCTTCGACCAAAAGTACGGCATTTTGACGTACGGCTTCAACATCGTTGCGCCAAAATATTGTTCTACCCCATTCACCCATCAGAATTTCGCCGTCGCGGGTTACAGCAATACTGGCATAACCGTTTCTTAGTGGTCTGTATTGTTTACCGTCTGCAACCATGCCAAAACCACCATGGGGACCCTGAAAACCTCCATTCCAAGCAACTATAAGATTTTGCTTATCTTCTTCCGGAATTACACCTGGACCTTTAATACCTAAGTCTCCACCAGGATGGTCTGTACCGCCTACTATATGTAGTCTTATGCGTCTTTTATCCATTAAAAGTACGCCGACTGATGCATAGGAGCGTGCTGTGTCTGGTCGAATGTAAGTTTTTACCATTAATTTATCCTCTTCTGAGGAGAGGGGAAGACCTGCTGTTGTCCAGACGCCTTCATGATTTTCAGGGTCTGGTCTTGCTGGTCTAGTTTCCGGGAGAAATAAAGGTGCTGGTTTTGGAGGCTCTGGAGGTGGAGCAACATAATCAGTAGGAACGTCGCCTTCGTATATTAGGGGTTGGTACCAAATCGGTGCCTTTGCTTCTTGTGTGTTTGCGAAAGGATTTGTACGGCCACCAAAAACTTTGAATTTTAGCTGGTCTATTTTGTCTTCAACCTGAAGACCATATTTTTGTAAAACGGCTGTTGCTTCATCACCAATAATACTTCTTGAAAATTCTGCTGCCTGGTCGTGATTATCGTGAGCATAACCAACAGCTGCTGCTGCTGCAACCATAAATGCCCCGACACCAAACACGATTTTACGTCTCAGCTTATGGGTTTTTTTAACAATAGGAGTTTCAGGTACTGTCGCAGCCGCAATCATTGGTGTGTCAAAACCGTGCGTGAGTTCCCCTATCAAGTAAGGTTCTCTGGCAATAGCAGTTTCGGAATCTTTTATCACGAACAGATTATACTCCTGAAGGTACGCAAATTTTTGGGAGTAACGACTTAGCTCACAGCTTTTTTAACAAGCGCTGCGATCTTTTTCTCTTCGGAATTAGTCAATTTTTTCAGTGCAAAAACAATCGGCCACATAACATCTTCGTCCAGCTTAGCCGTGTCGTTAAAGCCCAACTGAGCGTATCTCTCCTTGAACTTAAACCCAGGGCGGAAATAGCAAACAACCTTGCCCTCACCGTTGGCATACGCGGGCATCCCATACCAGGTTTTCGGAGAAAGTGTTGGCGCGTTAGCTTTAACAATTGCATGAACCCGCTTGGCCATGGTGTGGTCCGGCTCCGGCATCTGCGCAATTTTTGCAAGCACGGCACTTTCCCCACCCGTTTCATTCGCCATTATTTCTTTGGCGCGCTCCTGCATTGCCGCTCGTTCGGCGTCCGAAAAACCCTTAGACGTTTTATTTTTGCCTGTCATAGTCTATTTACTCCTTTCATTTGCATTTTACTCCAATGGACAAAATTAAAACCTAACTTGAGCGAAGTGTCTATTCTGAATGATATAAAATTGAGGATAATTTGATCTACTTACCTTCGGGGCCCCACTCCATCTCGTCTACCTCGACTACGCTATCGCGAATTCCTTCTGGCACTCCACTTTTGGCCTCATCCATTGAATGTGCGTGAATTATCATAAAAGAACGATGCGCGCCGCCTTTAAAACAACTTGAATAAAAAGTCACATCTTTTAACGGGGAATGAAAACTCTCTACCTCTTTAACTTTATCATCATGTTCGGATTCTGCGTGAGCCTCCGAAGCAACATAAATTCCCATAAATTAATCTTACCTCTGAATATGCTAATTGACAATACACCTTTTTTTATAGTGCAACTACCGATTAGTTTTGTTTAAAAATTGAGACCAAAAATTATGCTCCACCTAATGGACAATGTCAGAACCTATTACATTAATAACCTGTAACTTTTAGTTACTACTATGGTGAAAACAATTGCAGTAATCACTGCAAAAGCAATAATTGTTTGGAAAACTAGATTAACAGCCTGTTTCTTCTTTCCGTCAAAATAAAGTTGAAACGGTTTATAAAGAAAAATATAGCCCATTACAGAAGCAGAAAGCGTAAAAAG
>DATIHT010000002.1:0-7521 GCA_035480415.1 Saccharimonadales bacterium (SeqCode)
GGCAGCATCAAGTACTGCCCGCTTTTCGATTTCACTAACGTTTGAAGGAATTCCAATTACAACCCTTGGCCTGGGAATGGAAATTTTTTTGCCTGGAATTGAATGAATTTTCCTGAAAAAATACGAAAGCATGGCAAGTGTGATGTCAAAATCCGAAATCACACCGTCCTTTAGCGGCCGTAGAACTTCTATACTTGCAGGTGTCCTGCCAAGCATACGTTTTGCTTCTGCACCAATTGCGATTATTCTTTTTGTCTTCTTATGCCTTGTAACGATGGAAGGCTCGCGAATAACAATACCTTTACCCTTAACATAAACGAGTGTGTTTGCAGTACCAAGATCTATAGAAAGATCAGAAGAAAATTTACCAAGAATATCGTCAATTATAGGAATCATTTTGCCGATGGTGAGTATAACCAAAAGAAGCCTTTTAGCCAAGTACTCTACTACTGAAGAACGGCGGGGTCCGGACAAATTCCGTAAACAAGACCCTTGTCCTGAAGCCATTTTAATCTAACCGCGTAAGCTACCTCGGGTGTTTTCCCGATCTCGTTTACTTCAAAATAATTCGTATTGTCCTTTCTCTCGTCCTCACTTCTAAGATCAGCATAAAATAGACTCAACTTACTGACCGCTTTATCAGCTGCAGCATAAGCAATAGTATTACCGTCTGGCGACCAGGTTAAACCAGCAATATAGGAGGTACCACTTTGCTTTGTCCTACTTATCTCTTTAGACTTACCGGTCGAAATATTTAACACCCTTGCAGAGTATGAACCTGAATCTAAATTTTTGGTAACGTACGCTATTTTCTGACTATCAGGAGACCATGCTGGTGTTGTTTTAACAATTGTCGTATCGTCATCTGAGAGACCTTTGACATCGGTTACTTGTCTGTCACCAACTCCGTCTATTCTTATTACATGAATGTCCCGATCCTTAATGTAAGCAACACTTTGTCCATCAAAAGATATCGAAGGGAATGGTCTTTCTACCAACGAGTCAACAATTATTTTTTCTTGATCGCCATAACTTGCCATAATTACGAAATCCCTGGGATCAACAAGAACATAACCTTGGCTTTGAGGATTCCTTACGAGCTCTCTCACCTGCCTACCGTTAAACGGGTTTATGTCAACGGTCCTACATGCTCCTTGATCTGCGTTAATTTTGGGGTTTGATCTATCAGTTCCACAAGCAACCAAAACCAAAGCACCAGCTCCCCCTAAAACCGGTAACAAAAACTTCGGCAAACGTAAAGGCTTTGATGAAACAACTTGTTCACTTTCTTGAACAGGTCTGATGAATAATTCTTCTTGTATTGAGATCGATTGTTGATTTGCCAGTTTTTGGTCAGTAAATGATGGCCCAATTATTCCTTGGCCATAGTTAATTGCTCCGTCTGACATCTGGTAAGACCGCTCAAGCATGAGAGCAGATTATATATAACAGTAAATTACAAATCAAATACAAATCCATTAAAACAAAAATCAAGGAACGACCAAACATAAATGTTAAGGTCGCACCTTGATTTTCTCTGTACTAATATTTTCTGCGTAGGACTAGAGTTTTTGAAGTTTATAAACTCCTTTATTCATCACTTTTTCTTATCATCCTTTTTAGAACCATCATTGGCCGGTGCAGACTGTGGAGGAGGCGCTGAAGTATTGTTCTTTGGTGCGGAACCACCAGCAGGAGCAGGACTAGACGGTTTACTCCCCGAACTAGGTGCAGTTTTTTGTTCCTTTGCACCAGAACTATTTTTAACAATGGTTACAGAATTTGCTTTAATAGGTTGAGTGGTAGTCGCAGGTACACTTGTAGCCCCCGTCGTAGTTGGTTTCGAGCCTGAAGTAGTTGGAGGCCCGCTTGGCGTTTTCAAAGAATTAGCGGTTGGACTAGCAGAAACACTACCCGTTGTCTGGTCGGACGTTGGAACACCAAAAACCGAAACCTGAGAACCGGCTTTTATTCCTTCTAGCGACACGTCTGTATCTTTAGATTTAATTTGAGTTTTGTCGTCAACCTTCACCTCTTGTACGCCAGTTGGCGTAGAAATTTTTAACGAACTATTTCCAGGATTCACTTCAATAACCGTACCGGTTCTGTTATCTGGTAAATTTTTCGGCAGATTTTTCAAAATAAACTGAGGGGCAATATTCCCGTCCTTTGTTGTTTGACCAATAATTGCAACTTTACTGTCCACAGCGAGATCTAATTTTTTATCCTGCTCGGTTTTACCAAAATCCCTAGAAGGGGTCGAGCCTCCGTCCACAATAACGTCTTTTGTTGTCCCATCATCAAACTTAACACTTGCCTTACCATTTTCCACTTTAACAACCGTACCGATAATCGGTTCCTGATTTGCCGATTTTGTAGCAATTAGCGATTTGGCAATTATCGGCTTAACTTCCTGCTCGTTCTTTTTAATAAATTCAAAAGCCATATCCACAAACTCCGCTTTTTTATCGTCCGGCAAATTTGCAGCAACTTTAGAAAGGGTTTCAAAATGAGCGTCGTTAGCTTGCTTAATTTTCGCCAGGTCCTCATCTTTTACCTGGTTTGACTGGGAATGAGAAATTGAGCTGGTTAAGTTTTGTTCGGATTCATCAAGAAGTTTTTTTGCGCTTGTTAAATCCCCGCCCTCTGCAACCTTTTTGAATTCTGCAAGTCTATTTTCCGAAGCACTAATATTTGCATCTACTTTTTGGGCATCGGAAAAAGCCAGCTTTAATTTAACGTCTTCAATAGTTTTTTTAATTTTGTAAAAAGGAGATGCAGGACCAATTAATGCGTTTTTTATTTGCGAGCCAGGTGCAAAATTGTTATTTAAATCAGCAGCGTTAATTCCCAAATCTGCAGCAGTAATTTTTGGCACCTTCTGAATATCTTCACTACCCAGAACACTAAGGGCTAAATTGTCATCGTAAGCCAAAGAGTACGTAGGACGACCAATACCGCCTGTTGCGTCTCCGACTGCTCTATCTGTTCCTTTTCCAACCGCTGTTGGACTTTGAGCATAAGCAACCTTTGCGAGTTTGGAAATAACGGAAGGATCGTTACTGTTTGTAAATACACTTAAAACAAAGGGGGCATTTTCTTTATAAATTATCCCGCCGTCATGATAAATTGGCGCCCAATCTCCGGTTTTGTGGGCAACTTCTAAACTTTCTGGCAAAAGAGCAGGGATCATATTGTTGATCTTTTGTTTTTTGAAAATTGTCAGCATCTGGTCGGAGTCTGGAATTGTGCCTTTGTACATAAGTTCAAAAAGCGTTGCCAAATCTTTTGCGGTTGTCGTAACGGGTTGCCTTCCGGGAACTAATAGATCCTGACTAAATTGATCATCGTCCAAATTTAGTTTCTCCCCTACAACTGTTTGAGTAATACCCAAGTCTTTTAAAGTTTGGTTTATATTTCTTCTATCCAAAACATCCAACAGAGTGTTGTAGGCAGTGTTATCGCTTTGTTCGACCATTGCTTCAACCAATTGGCCAACAGTCGCAGTAGTGCCTTCTCGTAAACGCGGAAAATCGTCTGTCTCAAGCTCTGTGGAAACCACATTTTTTGCAGAAATCGTAACCACCTGGTTAAAATCCACCAACCCTAGCCTCTTTTGCCTGTAAGCTTCCGGAACAACAAAAGATTTAATGGTGCTTGCGGGAATCCAAGACCTGGTTGGATCTATGGCAACCTCGTTGGAGGAATACAGGTCTTTAAAATAAATACTGATGTTATCCGAAACTCCCAAAAGTGCAGTTTCTACTACTAAGTATTTTTCCAGCGAGGATTTAGCGGCTAGATTGACTGTAGGAACAGATGTAATAACCTGTGGAGCCGGAGAATAGTTTGTATTCGCAACCCCGGACTTATTTTTATTACCAAAAAAAGCACCGGCCTTAAAAAAAGCAAACAGAACAACGACAACAACAATTAAAACACCAAGGGCAGCAAAGCCTTTTCTGGCCACAACTCCAGCATAGCAGTATTTGTAAAAATAGACAAAACCGCTAACACATAATAAAATACCCCACAAATGGCAAAAGAAGCTTGGCAAGTCTCGGTCAAAACCGTGCGAGACGAAACACCTGAATTCGCATCAAATTCTCCAAAAGTTGGAGTCGGAAGTACAGTAGTACTTAAAGATCGCCAGCTTTTTGTAGAAGTTACCGACATCGGACCGAAAACTTATTCGGTTGTTGTCGATGGAACAGCAAGAAAAGAAGACGCGTCAACAGCATATACACTTCATTACGGGAACATCTATAATTACGGCGACTCAGACTACAGACTTCGAGGAGACTACTTATTTACAGGTAGTATGTATATGCAAATTGCGGGCGGCGAGTTTACAATAGCGGGCCAAGCTCATTCTCGTACACAAATCAGCACTTTCTCGCACCTGCGAAATCGAGTCAGCCTAGCACTGGTATCGATGACAGGTAAATTCTAAACTAAGATCCTCCATAAATATTACGCATTAATTTTTTCTGTGATAAGATTTTCTGCGTGGGACTAAAGTTTCTAAATTTTGTAAATTCTTCGATTTTCATACTTTATCTGGCACTCTCTGTAATTACTCCCCTTTTGTTTTCCACCCAAAACTCCGAACTTTTTGAGGTTCCAAAAATGCTCTTTGTTTACCTTATAGCCATTCTTATTGGTACCTTAACTTTGGCAAAAGCCACTGCTGAGAGGAAAAAACCTTTTGCACTAAACACCATAACTCTATCTTTTTTAGTTTTTATCGGAATTCAACTTTTATCTACAATAATGTCGCTGGATAAATTCACTTCTATTTTTGGTTATCCAACAAGGTTAAATGGCGGCCTGTTATCGCAATTTGCTTACTTTACTATTTTAGTCTGCGCCTTAGTAAATCTAAACGCTCAAAAGGCCAAGAAACTTCTTCTGGCAACAATAATTTCTGCGCTTATGGTTGCCTTATGGGGCATTCCTTCGCATTTTGGCTATGACCCTAATTGCTTAGTTTTAACAGGCCATCTAAATGCTAACTGCTGGCAAATAGACTTTAACCCAACACTTAGAATTTTTTCTACCATGGGACAACCAAATTGGCTGGCATCTTACTTTATATTAATAATCCCGCCGACAATTGCACTTACTCTGGCAACCAAAAATACACGCAAAAAATATCTTTTGGCGACGGTTGCAATTCTCACATTCATCGCCTTATTGTTCACTAATTCAATTTCCGGAATAATCGGTTTTGCGCTGTCTATTGTCGTGTTTGCTGTCTTGTTGGGTATCAACAAACTGAAGAAGAATTCAAAAATACTTGCGGCAATATTGGTTGTTATTTTACTTGTAGGATTAGTTTTTGGTAAATCTATATTCAGGCGAATAAGCCAGAGCGCAAACACAACCTCGGCAGGCCCCACCCCCTCCGGGCAGATTCGCCTAATTGTTTGGCAAGGAGCAGTGCAAGTAATCAAACACTATCCCCTGCTAGGTACAGGCCCGGAAACATTTGCGTATTCTTATTACCAATTTCGTCCTCTTGCTCATAACAGGACTTCCGAGTGGAATTTTTTCTACAACAAAGCACATAACGAATTTTTGAATACGTTTGCAAACTTAGGAATACCGGGCGGCATAGCTTACCTTTTATTTTTGTTCTTTGTTTTAAAAACCCTGCTTAAAGGAGGTTTAGTAAACGACAATGAAAATTTGCTAGTATCAAAAGCAGTCCTGGCATCTATTGTTGGATATCAGGCATCAATATTCTTTGGATTTTCTACTGTTGCCAACCAACTGGTAATGTTTTTAGAAATAGCCATTGCTTTAATACTTACCAAACAAAACAGCACCAAAAACCTAAGTCTTAAGTTTTTAAACAAACCCGCACAAATATTTTCTCTTTTTATAATTTCCCTAGTAGGAACATTTCTTCTGTTTTTTGTAGTTCGACTTTATCTGGCAGACATTTTTATAACCAGGGCAAAAAGTTTGAATGAACCGCAATCTCTCATTGTTTTTGCAAACGCACTTTCCGTATCGCCAATTCAAAACCCATTCTATCTTTCTGAAGCTGCATATGCGTTTGCTCAAAGCGCACTTAGTAGCCAGGATCCGGAATTGTCCGACTCTTTAAAAAACCAGTCTGCTAAATTTGCGCAAGAATCACAAAAATTATCTCCCAAAAATATCCTTATTTTAAGAAGACTTGCAACTACTTACATAGTCCTCTCTTCAATTGATAAAAATAATTACAACAACGCTCAAAACATCGGTAACTCAATAGTTGCCCTTGCGCCTACAGACCCGCAATCGTATCTCTCGCTTGCAAAGGTGCAAGTAGCAACAGAAAAAAATGACAGTGCAAAAAAATCACTCGAAGAGGCGTTAACGCTAAAGCCGGATTATGTAGAGGCTCAACAGCTTTTACAACAACTGACGATTGACAAATAACAACTGACATCTGAAAATGAACATGCTTTTTGTCATTGCGAATGAAATGAAGCAATCTCAAAATAGATTGCTTCGTCGCTTCGCTCCTCGCAATGACAGAGACTCTGCCAAATTAAAATGACTAATTTACAAAAAACCGATCCCGAAATCTACAAACTAATCCAACTTGAGGAAGAAAGACAATTCGAAGTCTTGGAAATGATCCCTTCCGAAAACTACACTTCAAAAGCCGTAATGGAAGCAAGTGGCTCTGTCCTTATCAACAAGTACTCCGAAGGCTACCCGAAAAAAAGGTACTACCAGGGAAATAAATATGCCGATGGCGTGGAAATAGCAGCACAAGAAAGGGCAAAGAAACTTTTTGGTGTTCCCTACGTAAACGTGCAGGCCCACTCCGGTTCCCCTGCAAATCTGGCAATTTACCTGGCAACATGCGAAATCGGTAAAGACAAAATCATGGGCCTTTCCCTCGCCTTCGGTGGGCACTTAACTCACGGACAACCTCAATCCTCAACAGGAAGATTTTTTAAATCTGTCCTTTACGAATTGGGGAAAGACGCCAGATTGGACTTTGCGCAAATTGAAAAGATCGCCGTGCGCGAAAAACCAAAAGTAATTGTCTGTGGCTTCACCGCATATCCAAGAACTATAGATTTCGCAAAATTTGCAAAAATTGCAGACAAAGTCGGCGCCTACCTTCTTGCAGATGTTTCTCACATCACAGGTTTGATTGTCGCAGGAGCACATCCAAGCCCCGTTCCTTATGCCCACATAGTAATGACCACAACCCATAAAACCCTAAGGGGTCCAAGAGGTGCAATGATTATGGTTACCAGCAAGGGTCTTAAAAAAGATCCACAGCTTGGAGACAAAATAGACAAAGCGATTATTCCCGGTCTTCAAGGAGGACCACACGATAATCAAACCGCAGCAATTGCAGTTGCACTCAAAGAAGCAGCAACACCGGCATTTAAAAAATACGGCCAGCAAGTTATAAAAAATGCAAAGGTTTTAGCAGACGAACTTACAAAAAATGGTTTCGATTTAGTTTCCGGCGGAACAGATAATCATCTAATTCTTATAGATTTA
>DATIHT010000003.1:0-8312 GCA_035480415.1 Saccharimonadales bacterium (SeqCode)
CGCCGATGGAGCGGCCTACGTCCTATCAGCTTGTTGGTGAGGTAATGGCTCACCAAGGCAATGACGGGTAGCTGGGCTGAGAGGTCGGCCAGCCACAATGGAACTGAGACACGGTCCATACATCTACGGATGGCAGCAACCGGGAATCTTGGACAATGGGGGAAACCCTGATCCAGCGACGCCGCGTGGGGGATGAAGGCCTTCGGGTTGTAAACTCCTTTTGCCAATCATAATGATTGGAGAATAAGCACCTGCAAACTACGTGCCAGCAGCAGCGGTGATACGTAGGGTGCGAGCATTATCCGGATTTACTGGGCGTAAAGGGTTGCGTAGGCTGAATATTGCGTCAAATCTGAAATACCTCCGCTCAACGGAGGGGCCGGATTTGATACGGATATTCTTGAGGCTTTTAGAGGTAGCTGGAACTTGCAGTGGAGCGGTGAAATGCGTTGATATTGCAAGGAACACCAAAGGCGTAGGCAGGCTACTGGGAAAGATCTGACGCTGATGCACGAAAGCTAGGGGAGCGAACGGGATTAGAGACCCCGGTAGTCCTAGCCGTAAACGATGAACACTAGATGAGCTCTTTATTGGGCTTGTCGCAAGCTAACGCGTTAAGTGTTCCGCCTGGGAAGTACGGCCGCAAGGCTAAAACTCAAAGGAATTGACGGGGACCCGCACAAGCGGTGGAGCATGTGGTTCAATTCGAAACAAAGCGAAAAACCTTACCAGGGTTTGACATCCTAGCTGCACGGTCTGGGAAACCAGATTTTCTTCGAGAGTGCTAGGACAGGTGCTGCATGGCTGTCGTCAGCTTGTACCGTGAGGCGCACCCTTAAGTGGGTCAACAAGCGCAACCCCCATCGTGTGTTAAATATTCACACGAAACCGCCCGCTAAAAGCGTGGAGGAAGGCGGGGATGACGTCAAGTCAGCACGGCCCTTATACCCTGGGCTACACACATCCTACAATGGATGTTTTACAACGAGTCGCAATACGGTAACGTAAAGCAAATCTTTCAAAAGCATCCTCAGTTCGGATTGAAGGCTGCAATTTGCCTTCATGAAGTTGAAATCGCTAGTAATCGCGGATCAGCAGGCCGCGGTGAATACGTTCTCGGGTCTTGTACACACCGCCAAAGCACCAGTAGTTGGTGCTTAAAACGCGCGTGGCAGCATAAATAGCTAGTTGGTTAAAATCCAACCTTCGAGAAATCGAAGTAGTCAAAAAAATTTGACAGTTCCGGTAGAGTAATTTGCCGGTACAGAGGGTCTGAGACAAATATCAGTCCATGTTTAAAAGTTCTTCTTAATGAGTGATCTCAGCCGGGCGGTTTGAGAGAAATTCAACGAATAGTAGAAGATTCTTTATGGAATGTTAGGAAAAGCAATTTATGTAACCCACGGAGATCCTATCAGAATAGAGGTAATTGTCTGATAGGAAGTCAGCTGTTTCATAGTAAGTAATATTGTGTTAAACTAAATTAACCCGAATATTAACCGAAGGGAACAACGGAGTGATAACTGCAGAATACATTCTTGGTTTTACAGATGGAGAAGGCTGTTTTCATGTTCAAATTAGAACTGATCACAGAATTGTCCTCAGATATTTTATTACCCAAAGATTCGACAATCAGAAAATTCTTGAAGAAATTCAACAATTTTTCGGAGTTGGATATGTGCATTTAAAAATGCAGGAATGGGGAAAAGAGTATCGAAGATCACGTAATGCTACGTATGTTTTTGAAGTAACCAAGCAGGATGACATTCAAAATGTCATAGTGCCGTTTTTCAGAAAACATCCGCTTAAAGCAGTTAAACAATTTTCTTTTGAAAAGTTCGCAACTGTTGCTGATCTTATAAAAGATCGGCAGGATACAAGAAAACTTTCAGAAGAGGAACTCAATTTAGTATGGGAGTTGAAAAATTCCATGAATAAATTGATCGCTTCGGCTCGCCCGGTGCCGGAAATCGGCTCGCCGGGTGGGAACGGGAATAACCTCAAAATATCCCAATCCGTCAAGCCAACAAAGTCGGGAGTGCCTGAAGTCTCCTTTTTGGGGTCCAAGGCAATATCGGCGATGGGGACTAAGTCGTAACAAGGTATCCCTACTGGAAGGTGGGGATGGATCACCTCCTTTCTAAGGAGTTTATGGCTCTTTGGCCTTTGCCATCGAGTCGAAAAATTCCAGCTCTCACGTGCTGGAAGTGACGATTGTTGGAGTCGTTAAACCAACGGGTTATTATGTGCCCCACACATAATCTCTGTTTGAATTTTATGTTTTGCCCTTTAGGGCGAGACATGGGTACCACTTTTTGGAGTTTAATTATTCGTTTTAGACTCTTGCTAATTACTTTTCAGTTTTCTTCTATTTTTTTCAGTAAAATTTGTTTCTCGTGGTAAAATTTGCTTGACAGATAGGCTTTATTATGTCTGAACGATATTCTGGTGAGGAGAAAAAACCATTTTGGAAGAAGTTTGGCAAAGCGGCACTTGTTACCGTTGCTGCCGTTGTTGGAATCGGAGTGGTTATAAATTTAATATAAAAATGGCAGAAAGATTTAAAGCATCTGTTATTGTTCATGAACGAAAAGAAACTAGAGAGGCTTTGGGAGCTGTGGGTACATTTTTATCATTAGTTGGAATGGTGCAAGACTCAGAACCGGCAATTCTTACGGGAATTGCGATGATTGCCGTAGGCGGAGTTATAGATAATGTGAAAGACACAAAAGAATTTTTAAGGACTAGGGATCGAAAGCATAGGTTGAGAAATGTAGCTAGTTTTGTATCGTACGGTTTGATCCATTAATTTTGGCCCGGTAGCCAAAAAGAGACGGAGCATTCTAGATAATTCCACATGGAAAGATATTCTTTGAAAGACAAAATTC
The DNA here is from genome assembly GCA_035480415.1 of Saccharimonadales bacterium (SeqCode). Classification (GTDB taxonomy): domain Bacteria; phylum Patescibacteriota; class Microgenomatia; order Curtissbacterales; family GWA2-41-24; genus DATIHT01. The sequence continues at coordinate 2,889 of DATIHT010000003.1, forward strand.
TGCTTAGGGGTGTTAGAGAGGAAGTCTTTAAGAATCCAGAGCTTGTTGTTGCTTCGTTTGGCTACGGTGTTTATTCACATTTAAGCCTAGAATTAGGTTCATTATCAATAGGTGCTGCTGCTGGTTATTTTGTGGGCAGGCATTTGTTTCAAGAACGAGAAGCAAGAGGCCTGGATCGGAATCGAACCGACGTATAGCAGTTTTGCAGACCGCTGCCTTACCACTTGGCTACCAGGCCAATAAGGGTGGGTCTGAATGGAATCGAACCATTGACCCTCGTCTTATATCTTCCTTTTGCTTCACAAAAGCGATATATGAGCAATTTTAAAACAATGTGGGTCTGAATGGAATCGAACCATTGACCCTCGTCTTATCAGGACGATGCTCTACCACTGAGCCACAGACCCCTGATGTTTTAAAATTGTCTAATATCAGGACGATGCTCTACCACTGAGCCAGACCCTATCGAATTTTCAAATTATACCTTAAAAATTCAGCCTTTTCTATTAAGCTTGTGCTAAAATTTAATTAGTGAGAAGAGTTTTTGCTGCAATTTTCTTCGTTTTTTTCTTTACCCTTTTCACTTTGACTTTGACTAAATCTGCTCACGCGCAGAATATTTACACTACAGACAAATTAATAACAGTAAGCATTGGCAACCAAACGGTTTACGCCTGGCAGGGAGGCAAGATGGTGTTTTCTACCAAAGCCTCTACCGGAATGTACTACACGCCGACTATTAGGGGAGAATTTAGAATTTATGCTAAGTATCCGCTGCAAGATATGAAGGGTAACTATCCGCCATACGAACCTTATTTTATAAAAAATGTCCCCAATGTAATGTATTTTTACCAAGCTTACGCAATTCACGGTGCATATTGGCATAATATGTTTGGCAGCGTTTATACTCACGGATGTGTAAATGTACCGGTTGCTGCTTCTAACTGGCTTTATAGCTTTGCAGATGTGGGTACGCGAGTTGTTGTCTTTTGAGCGGGTTGTAATTTTTATTTCTCTCTAGGGTTTACTGCTGAAGTTTGGAGTTGTTACTGTTTGTCCAGGTTGAATAATCGCCAGTTGGGAATCTGCACCTGGAATTGCTCTTCTGTCATTTATTACTTTCAATCCGTCTAAAAGTTTATCAGCAGTGGCTCTACCAATGAGAATTTGATTTGATGTGCTTGTTAGTTCTGTTACAAACTGTGCAACAGTTGGGTCTGACTCCCACAGTACTTGTCTGTTTTGATCAAGTGCCAACATACAGGCAAGGTCTTGATAGAGCTGTTCAGTTTCAAGCTGACCATTTGTTCCTAAGTATCTTGCCATGCCATTCACATCAATTAATGTCTGAGTTAGAGAATCACCTTGTTTTATCTCAACAGTTTGGGTGTCAGGGCATTTTAAGGATTCATCCACCTCAAATTTTATTGTTTCTGGGCCATTAAAAGATGTTGGAAATTCTGGTAGCGATTCGTGTATTCCTGTTGAAGTTGGAGGTGGGACAGCTGGAGCTGCTTCGTGATGCAGTGCTCCGCCTGCAACTGCCATTGTTACTGCACCACCAATTGCTGGAATTGCAACAGCCCTTCTTAGCCCCTTGGGCGGCCGCCCTTTTTCATTTTTTGTTCTTGTGGTGCTCTTCTGCTCATCTAAGACGGTTTTTTGTGCGCTTGTGATAAAAGGTTGTTCTTGTTGGTTTTTAGGTATAGTTTTCAAGTCTAATCTTGCAGGTGGAGTTGTTGCTTGATACGGTTTTTCTGCCAGAGATGGGGCTTCAGGGAGACCGTACGTTGTGATTTTAGGATCCGCAGCCTTTGGCGGTGGAGGCTTTTCAACTGGCGTGTCCTTGGGCATATTATATGGAGGTAATTTTGAGATGACGTCACTGTTCGTTTGTTTACCGTCGAGTACTGAATTTATGGGCATAGCATCGTTTGCAGGATTAAAGTCTTCTGGGGTTTCGTCCACTTTTTTTGTTACATATTTTTCGTTTTGCTGTTGATTCAGGTGAACGTTAGCTACTTCAGTTCTGAATATAGGTTGCGACGGTACCGGACGCAGTGATTCTGTGGGTTGTTGGGCTTGGGGTGGTTGAAGACCTTCTGGAATTTGGGTCATATCCCAGTATTGGTTTATTGGTCTTACATGTCAAGTAACCTTAGCGCTTGTTTTTTTACTTTTGATACTGCTAGTATTAAATACATGGCAGGCCCAATGACAGAAATGCCAATGTCAGCACCAAGTGCTGAAGCCCCTAAAGCTCCTGCCGCTGCACCAGTTGCTGAACACACAGGCTTTTTGAAATCCGTACTCAGAAAACTCCACGTTATTAAAACACCGGTAAACGAACAAACAATGTCGACTGCAGATAAAGCTACAGCAGAAGCGAGTGCTGCAGTAGGTCCTTCTAAGGCTACATTTAATGAAGTTGGTGAAATAGTTTCTCCCTTACCAACTCCTACAGCAAAGTAGACTTTAGATTATTCTCACTGTATAATCCTCAATTATGAACTCAGGAGAGCGATGTCCTTTTACCGTTAATGCCCAGACAACAATAAATGACGAGAGTCCTATTAGAGGGGAAAAGCGGGTCACAATGACACTGCAAGGTGAATGTTTGGGAGCCACCGGATGCGGCAAAACTTGGGGTAAAGAACTTCTGAGACTTGGCAGTCCAATAAGATATACGGCTTCTGGTGGTTATATTCCAGGTTCAACCCCGGAGTATCTCTCTGACGGTACACATGTTGAGGACTACGCTGAGCAGATGGCTATTGAGACACAAACGGATGTGAGAACAATGTGTGATGCGCTTGCCAAAATAAATCCAGCGAAAGCTGAAGTGCCGCAATTTAGAGTGTCTGGATTAGAAGTTCAGATTTAATTGTTCCACCATTTTTAATGCTTCCATCGATAATCATTTTGGCTATTTCGTCTTCTATTTTGTCCTGAATTAATCTTTTGATTGGTCTTGCGCCAAACTGCGGGTCGTAGCCGGCTTGTGCCACTTTTTGGGCAAGCTCTTTGGTTACTTCGAGTGTAATGTTTTTAGTATCTTTAAGTTTTTTGGCAAGACTTTGCAGCATAAGTGCTGTTACTTGTGTAATTTCTTCCTGGGTTAGCGGGTGATAGACGATAACGCCGTCGAAACGGTTAATTAGTTCCGGGTTGAAGAGACCTTGCTGGAGAATGTGATCGATTAGCTTTTTTGACAAGGACTGTCCTTGTACAAGGACAGTCCTTGTCTTGCTATCCTCGAGCTGTTGTCTTATGAATTCGGCGCCGGCGTTGGAAGTGGCAATTATGATGATATTGGAAAAGCTGACTTTTTTGCCGGATGCATCTGTTAGGAAGCCTTCGTCCAGAACCTGCAGGAATAAATTGTGGACTGCTTTGTTGGCTTTTTCAAACTCGTCCAAAAGCAGGATTCCATACGGGTTTTGGCGTATTTGGCTTGCTAGAATTCCGGCGTCCTTTGTTGCAGCGTTACCAATTAGGCGAGACATTGCATCTTCGCCCTGGAATTCGGACATATCGAAGCGCACCATTTTAGTCTCGGAGCCAAAATATGCTTCTGCCAGTGCTTTTGTGGTTTCGGTTTTACCAACCCCGGTTGGTCCTAAAAATAGAAATGAGCCGATTGGTTTTTGGCTTTCGTCTACTTCTATCCTTGCCCTGCGCATAGCTTTGGCTATTTGTTCGATGGCCTCTTCCTGCCCAATTATTCGCTTATGCAGGATAACTTCTAGGTCTTTGAGCTTTTCGCTTTCGCCCTTTTTGAGTGCGCCAATGGGAGTTTTGGTTTGCGCGCTTACAATTTCGTCTACAAGCTCTACAGTTATTGCCGTGCCCCTATTTCTGGCTTCCTGTTTGGCATCGTCGAAAAGTAGCAGAGATTTTTCCGGTTGTTTTTTGTCGGCAATCAGTTGGTCGGAACGTTTAACTATTTCTGCCAGGGCATCCAGATGTGCCGAGACGCGTTCCTTTTTGCTGTTTAGGATTCTACCTATTAAGATCATTAACGTACCATCTGCTGTTGGTTCTTCCAGGTCTACTTTTTCGAAATATTTAATAAGTGTTGAATTGGGGCGAATATATTCGTTGTAATCGTCCGGGGTTGTGATGCCGATTATGGAAAGTTCGCTTTCTTTGGCGCGGGTGGTTATTACTTCTGCCAGATCCAGTCTATCGTCTTTGGTTGTTAGGATTCTGTCGATTTCGTCTATTACCAATACAATGTTGCCAGCACTTTCTGCCTCGTCGAAAACTGCTTCGAAATTGCTTTTAACTTCCGGAAGAGTTTTGCCGGTACCTGCCAGTGCCGTTGCGTCTAAATAAAGGACCTGCTTTGCAGAGAGACTTTTAAAGTGGGATGTTGAGATTGCGGTTTTTAAGTTTTGGATTGTTTCGTGTCTGCCAATACCTGGTTCGCCAACGAGAATTAGATCGTTATGGCTTGGGCGGGTAATGATTTTGACGATGGAATCAAGTGCAGTTCTTTCGGTTTCGGTTAAGAAAAAGGTTTTTGCGGAAATATCTTTGGAGAACTTTTCCAGGGTTTTGGTGTAACCAAATGTTAAGGTTTGGCCCATGGGAGCAAGTGATGTTTGTGGCTTAAAGTTAATGTAATCCGCAACTGCCAAAACCAGGTTTTGAAAAAATTCGGCTCTAATGCTTTTTGCTTCCAGGTAAGATTTTAAATTTGGGTCGTTTTGAGAGAGATAGATAAGTACTTCTGAAATTTTCTGACCGGATTTAAAGCCGGATATTTCTGCTACTGCTAGTGCATTTGTGAAACCTGCATCGAAAAATGGGGAAATATACCTAAAAATTCTACTTTTTTGAATTTTTTTGACAAAAGCTTCCTTAGATTGTAAATCTTTGGTAAAAACCCTGTTGTTTTGCAGCCTTTGGAATCTGGGAAGAGATAGAGGGAAGAGAATAATTAGGCCTGCAACGTATGGAACGGAAAATATTAAAACCAAAAATAAAAATAGGAGGCCTGCTGCAATTAGTGTAAGCCGGACCGCTGCGCCGACGCATCTGGAAATGGCATTGAAAACAAATTTATCGAAGCCTGTTTGTACGTTGTATTTTTCACCGTTACCTTCAACGCTAAGCCTACGGTAGGGGGCAAAGAGGGTTTTTAACAATCCTGTGATGTTTATAAAGCGCCAGACGACGATAATACCAGCCGTTCGGTGGTTGATTATTTTGTTGATTCTGATTTTTAAATACCAATCTATAAAATTTTCCGGCATCATCACATTTAAATTTAGCAGAAATGGGAACATTTTGCTTCCTTTTAGTGTAGAATTTCCAGGCAATGTTTATGAATTACTATGAAGTTCGGGATTGGGTAGAGCAGTACATTCCTAATGTTTATGGCAAGGAAGAGCTTGGTTTGGCGCGGATTGAATATCT
>DATIHT010000004.1:0-11278 GCA_035480415.1 Saccharimonadales bacterium (SeqCode)
GGTAAATATTTCGTAGCCAGAAGCCTCGAAGTAGAAGTAGTTAGCCAAGGAAAAACAAGAAAAGAAGCCGTCAATAATTTACACGAGGCCTTAGCATTGTACTTCGAAGATCAAGGTGACTTTAACACAGCCAAAATCGAAGCCCCCGTCGCGTTTTCTCCATTTTGATATAATACAAAGCTAAATCTTACAATTTTATATGAACGAAAGACCAGCCTTGCCGGGCAACAATAGGCAGGAGATGGACCCAAGAGGCTTAGTCTACGACGGTGTAATAAATAGCGATCTGCAATGGACTACAGCCAAAGATGGCCGGATAAGAGTTTTTTTCCAACTGCTTATGCAAATTGGCAACGGAGAAACCCAAGCCTATAGGGTTATTGTAGATACACCAACCCTTAGAGATTATGTCTCGGAAAACGCTCAGATAGGTAAATCCGTGATGATTGCAGGCCTTACAGAACATAAAAAAAGCGGTAAACTGCAAGGGCGAAAAAAAAGACGGACAATCAAAGCATCTGGAATACTTTTTATCTAAACAACTTAGTCAAATAATATATGCCTGAACAAACACACAGAAGATTAGTTTCGGAAAATTGGTTAGCCAAACGTACATTTTTCTTTGACGGAAGGATAGTAAGCTACGTAAAAAGATCAGAAACTCCAACTGGCCCAAGAATCTTTTTCGAATTAATGCTGGAAACGGACATCGAACACGACCAGGTAGCAGTACACAAGGTTCAGGTAGACAACAGAGACCTTCAAAAATACGTACTAGAAAACGCAAGTCTTAATAAACCAGTATCAATGTATGGAAGATTTATACAAATAAAATCCCGTGGCAATCCGCAAAGAATGCTAGCAATAACACCAACTGCTATGCTTTTTGATCAAACATCTTAAAACTGCGAAGTAAGATTGTAGATTGGTAGAATAATCGAAAGCACCAAAACTCCAACCCCAAGACCAAGAATTACCAAAATAACAGGTTCTAGTGCAGTGGTCAGGTTACGGATAGAATTTTCAGACTCTCCTTCGAAATAAACAGAAAGCCGGAGCAAAACTTCGTCCAGCTTGCCGGTTTCTTCGCCAACCCTAAGCATCTGGCCAATTATCGGCGGAAAAATCGGGTTTTGCGAAAGCGGCTGGTAAAGCGGAGAGCCGCGTTCTACCCGGGCAATTGCCTCATCCAAACCTTCTTGATAGGAAGGGGAAGCCAAAAGCTGCGAAACCACCTTAAGCGCCGTAATAATAGGAATACCCGCACCAATCAAAAGCCCAAGCGTCCTGGTAAACTGCGCCAAAATTAAAGTTTTGCGGATTTTTCCCCAAATTGGTAAGTTCAAAAAGAACTTAGAAATAAGGGAAGCGCCGGCAGGAGTTTTGGCAAAAGCTTTAAACGCAAAGTAGCCGCCAACTCCAAGAATAATAAGAAGCCACCAAAAACCTCGCAGAAAAGAAGACGTACCAATTAAAATCCTGGTAGGAAGCGGCAGGCTTGCACCAACTTCGCTATACAAACTTGTAAGTTTGGGAATAACAAAAATCATCATGATAACAACCACAATTACCATGACAATAATCACAATTACAGGGTAAACAAACGCACCTTTGGTTTTGGATTTAAATTCGCGGTCTTTTTCCAGGGTGTCGGCAAGCTTTGCCAAAACTTTATCCAAAACTCCACCAGTCTCTCCAGCCTCTACCAGCTTTACATAAATTGTGTCAAAAACTTCTTTGTGTTTGGAAAGGGCAACCGAAAGAGCCATTCCGCCTTCTACATCGGCAACAATCTGCGAAATTATCCGCTCAAAGGCAGCACTCTTGGTTTGTTTTTCCATGATAACCAAAGAATCTGTAAGCGGAAGCCCCGCAGAAATCATTGTGGAAAGTTGCCTGGTAAAACCTACAACTTCCGAAGAAGAAACACTACCGGTAAATTTTGGGATTTTAACGGAAAAAAGTTTACCGGAGCCTTTTGGCGTGATAGAAATGGGGACCAATCCTTGTTTCTGCAGAGTAGAAACAAGCGCTTTTTCGTCTAGAACCTCGACTTCGCCGCTGTATTTTTTACCGCTGGCATCTTTGGCAGTGTAGGAATATAAGGCCATTTTGAGTAGTCATAGTCAAAGTGAACAGTGAAAAGTTTTTGTCGACTTTCGACTTTGACTTTACACTTTGACTATTGTTGACCTCCTACAAGCCTATCTAATTCTTCCGGCCTAATACTGTAACTTTTGGCAACATCCAAAGAAACCCTGCCTGCTTTAACTAAATAGGCCAGGGAAGCGTCTAAAAGTATCATCCCGTCCTCACCCGAAGTTTGAATGACGTTGTCCAGCTGATGAGTCTTGCCTTCGCGAATTGCGGTCTGCACCGCACCCGTTGCCATCATGACCTCAACGGCAGGCAGCCTGCCGCCGCCAATTGCCGGAATAAGCCTCATCGAAATTACGCCGGCCAGAGAAGCAGCCAGTTGTAGCCTTACCTGCACCTGTTGGTTTTCCGGAAAAACATCGATTATTCTGTCTATAGATTGCGAAGCAGAATTGGTATGCAAGGTTGCAAAAACCAAGTGCCCTGTCTCGGCAACGGTAATTGCAGAAGCGATTGTTTCAAAATCCCGCATCTCACCAACCAACACTACATCCGGGTCTTCACGAAGCGCAGAACGCAGCGCAATTTCCCAGGAATGGGTATCCAAATGCATCTCTCTTTGTGAAATTAAAGATTTCCCCTTTGGATAAACATATTCGATAGGGTCCTCAATGGTAACAACATGCAAAGGTCGTGTCTGGTTTACCTCGTTAATAACAGAAGCAATTGTTGTTGATTTTCCATGCCCTGTAGGCCCTGTGATTAAAACAAACCCTTGCCGCATTTTCGCAAAAGTATGGCAAATTTTTGGAAGATTCAATTCCTCGATAGTTTTAATATTTGAGGGAATAAGCCTTAAAGCTGCAGAAAGATAGCCTTTTTGGAAATATGCATTTACGCGGAATCTGGCAACATCACCCAAAGCAAAAGAAAAATCCAGCTCTTTGTTAACCAAAAGCATCTCTTTTTGTTCTGGCGACAAAAGTTCAAAAACCAAATTTTCCGTGTCCTCCGGCGAAAGGGCACCGGAAGAAACAGGAACCAAAGCTCCATCAATTCTAATCATGGCAGGTGACCCCACAACCAAGTGCAAATCAGAAGCTTCTTTTTTAACAACAATTTCCAAAAAATCTTGTATGGTCATCTCAATTTACAATTTTCATTGAATTTTCAATTAATTAATTTTCAAAATTTAAACATTAAGATTGGATTAAAAATTTCAAATTTAAAATTAAAAATTGTCTTTACTCTTCGGCTACTCTGAGCACCTCCTCAATCGTCGTCATTCCTTCAATCACTTTCAAAAAACCATCCTGCTTCATAGTCATCATACCTTCTTTAATTGCTTCATTTTCTATTTCTTGCGAAGTCTGCCTTGTAAATATCATCTTTGCAACAGGCTCAGAAATTACCAATACTTCAAATATACCAATTCTTCCCAGATATCCGGTGTTATTGCACTCTTTGCAACCCTTGCCTACGTAAAAAGTCAGCTTCGAGTTCTTTTGAAAATCATACAGATTTCCCAGAACTTTCTTCATATTTTCGACAACTGCACTCTCCGGCGCTTTTTGCACTTTACAGGAAGGGCAAATAAGCCTTACAACACGCTGGCCTACAACGCAGGTTACCGTCGATGCTATCAAATAAGGTTCGGCTTGCATGTCCAAAAGCCTTGGCAGGGCACCTGCAGCATTACTGGTGTGAAGCGTCGAAAATACCAAATGACCTGTCAGGGAAGCCTGAATCGCCAAATCTGTCGTTTCGCTGTCACGGATTTCACCAACCATAATAATGTTTGGGTCTTGTCTTAAAAACGATCTTAAACCTGAAGCAAACGTAAGCCCTGCCTGGGTATTAATCTGAACCTGGTTAACACCGGCAATCTGGTATTCAATCGGGTCTTCCAAAGTTACGATATTAACTCTGGTCGAGTTCAATTTGGAAAGAATGGAATAAAGCGTTGTGGTTTTCCCCGAACCGGTCGGTCCGGTAATTAAAATAATCCCGTGTGGTCTGGCAATATTTTCCAAAAGATGTTTAAGCGCCATACCCCGAAGCCCAAGTTCCGGCAAAGTGGGCACACCCCCGGACTTTTTAAGAAGCCTCATAACGACTTTTTCGCCAAAAGCAGTAGGCATTGTCGAAATACGCAAATCAATTTCTTCGTCTCCCGCCTTAAAGTTAAAACGGGCATCCTGTGGCAGACGTTTTTCGTCGATTTTCATATTTCCAAGAATTTTGACGCGTGAAACAATAGCATCGTGAATTTTTCGGGGGAGTATTAGCTTTTCGTGCAAAATACCGTCGATCCTATACCTAATTCTGGTTTCGTTTTCCAAAGGCTCAACATGAATATCCGAAGCTCTAACCTTAATTCCATATTCCAAAAGAGTAGAAACAATCCTGGCAACGGGCGCCTCACCCAAAACCCCCGTTATTCCTTGCTGCAGGATAGGGGCAGACAAACCGGGCGCAGCTTCTTTTAATGCTTCGCCAACTTCAAAAGAAAGTCCGCGGGTATACTGTTCGGAAATTGCCTGATTAATAGACTCAACTGTTGCTATATACGGCCTTACGGTAAAACCGGTTTTTTTCTCGATAAATTCCAAAACCTGCAAATCCAAAGGGTCTACCATGGCAACAGAAAGAGTATTACCCTCTTTGGCAATCGGAATTGCCGTAAATCTTTTGGCAACCTGCTCGGGCAAAAATGCCAAAACTTCCGGTGCAATTGGGTTTTTGTCCGGCGCAACATACGGGACACCTATAACTTCTGCCTTTGCACGCACCAAACTGTCATTGTTAACCCAACCCATCTGCATAATCAGAGATTCTGCAGTAACCTGGCGTCTTTTAGTTTCGTTTTTTACAAAAGTTAGCTGTTCGGGGGTAAGAAGGCCTTTGGACAAAAGTACATCCTCGATGTAGCTTGATCGGGGACCGTTATTGTTGCTATTCAAGGTAGGGGCAGCACTAGGCATGTACGTTTACAAAACCAAACAAAGTTTGGCTCCTAGATCTAGCATACATAAAGCCAAGAGGCTAATGCAAGCTCGTGTTAGAATAGAAAACCAGTAAATTCTATTATTGTTCGAGCGAAGTCGAGAACTTCCACAATTGAAAATTTAAAATTATAAATTGAAAATTATTTTATGTCGAACTTTCAATCGTACCTAATAGTAGCACCAACACAACAGGCGGCAAGAACAAAAACCCAAAAGATTGCCAAAGATTTAAAAATAGATATCGACAAAGTCTCGCCAGACGTTTTCTACATACGTGCCAAAAAGACAGAAATCTCAATCGACCAGATAAGAGAGTTGAAAAGCCACATCCACCAAAAACCCTTAAAATATTCTCACAAGTTTGTAGTTATCGAAAATGCGCACAACATAACGCCAGAAGGCCAGAATGCTCTGCTTAAATTACTGGAAGAACCCCCAAGCCACGCCATAATAGTATTGGAAGCCAAAAACAAAGCACTTCTCCTGCCAACAATATTGTCCCGTGTCGTAACGAGGTCGGACCTCGGCCGCACGAGGTTCGGCCTCGTTACGAAAACCATACTAGATCAAAGCCTGGAATCGGCACTAGAGACAATATCCGCAGTAGAGAATCCTCAGGAATTTTTGGACCAACAGATAATTTCACTCACCGAACAACTTATAAACTCAGCAAGCGGTCGAGGTGCGACCTCGGCTGCACGAGGTCGTTCCTCGACCAAAATTGTTTCTGCCATCGAAAAGTGCAAAGAGGCAAAAGAGATGATAACAGCCAATGTTAATCCCATCTTTGTTTTGGCAAACCTCATTTTTGCTATTAATCAACACTATACTTTGCTATAGTTTTAATAATGATTGGATTGCTAGTACTGACTTTCCTTATTGTAATTACTGGCTATAGCGCCATCGAAGGCATAAAGATTTTATTACTAAAACCTCTAGACTACACGAATATTCTTGCAGTTTTATATATATTTATAGTTTTATTTTCGTTATCTAAAACAAAAGGAATAGCATTAGGGAAAGGTCCTATTTTAAATATTAAACAATCACCGTTTGGAGTTTTCCTAGGTATATTCTTAATATTCTTGACCTTTTTCACTAGCGTAAAAGCCCTACATGAACCCGTTGTTCTAGATCCGGGAAATGCTGCCAGATGGGCTCCATCATTTTTTTTGCTAATTATTAGTTTTGTAATACTAAACAAATCAAAGACTACATAACTAAAACTCTAATTATCTAGCTATAAAAATTATGTCAACCCAACACACCCCAAGGGTGTAATGGTAATGTCCCTTTAGTTGGTGTAATCTATTATTGTTTATGTCTTCGCCAGACAGGAGACAATTTTTAGGACTTGCGACAACGGCAGCCGCCACCGGAAGCTTTCTATGGGCAAAAAATAGATTTTTGCCCGGTGTTTTAAACTTACCAGAACGCCCAAAAGCGCCCCAAGGACTTAAAGCTGTAGACAACATCAAAGCGTTCGAAGACGAACAGGGCGACAGACCTTTAACTTTTCAACGAGCAACAAAAATTCTCCCGGATATAATTCAGCTCCATATAACCAACACAAAATCTCCGCTCTATTTTGAAGATACGCTCAATTCTACTTTTATAATCCACGGGCAGGCAGAAATACCACCACCAGCTCTTTTTTCTCTTACAAAAAGAGATCCGGACGGCAGACCACTGAAAGAGAATGTAAAATTTGGCAAAACCCTAGCACCACTGGTCAATCTACAGCGCGATTATCCGGACCTTGAACTTACCGACGAAGTAGTTACCAGGGTTTTATATGAATGTGCCATAGGGCTGGGTGGAAGTGCCGGGAATTCCCAAACTTTCCTAAATTTAGATGTACTTAATAATATTTCAACTCTCCCAAATGCTTTCCAATTTAAAACAATGGAGTCGGAAACGGAATGCAAAGTTGCAACGCCCACAGCCATTTTTGTAAACACCGGTCTTCACGAAACCTTCCACAGAGACGGACCTGAAGAACCTTACCCGCTCAGTCCAAGCGCACTTGTAGATATTCAGGAAATATACGGTAATCCCCAAAATACCTCTTTTTTCCAAAGAGGCCTAAACATAAATTCTTTTACTCCGATTCAAGGTTCCGAGCCGGCAATCGGAAAATGGGGATACGAAGAGTTTTCTGCAGATTACTCAGCAGCCACAGTTGCAATAAAAAGCGGTCTGCAGGCAGTGCCGGATTACACCTACCCTAACGATCTCTGTATTTTTTCCAAGCTCTTAATGGCAGCCGACATCTCAAACGACGATCTCTATAGACTGCACAGACTCGGCGCAGGCGCAGGAGAAGAAATTAGCGGCAGAATCGGCATGGTAGTTGCCGATAATCATCCAACAGGCTGGGGACTAAGGCTCTCCGAGATGATGATGCAGCCCCCAAGAGCTAACTGGAAAGATATCAAGACTTTTTTCCCTAAACTTGAAGGCTTTGACACAGAAATGTACGCTTATGTAGTTGATCCAAGATTTGATTACAGACAACCTGAAAGTGCAAGAAACGGTTGTGTTCCCCCAATTAATCCAAAGGCCCTCTTTGCAATAATAAAGTAGCCTCAAAAGCCCTTGCACCTAAAGCTAATCTTCTGGTAAAATTGACAGAAGGCTACAACTTCTGTAACACTGATTCGAGACTTTTCTAATGCAATTGACTACAAACTACCTACAACAAACTACCTACTACTTAAATGGCTGACCAATCTTATACCGCCAAAGACATCCAGGTTTTGGAAGGCCTTGAGCCGGTCAGAAAAAGGCCGGGCATGTACATTGGTTCGACAGACATAAATGGTCTGCATGAACTGGTAAAAGAAATCGTCGACAATTCTGTAGACGAAGCACTTGCCGGCTACACCAAAAATATCTGGGTGGTAATAGACAAAGAAGAAAAAGTAACCGTTGTAGACGACGGCCGCGGAATCCCGGTAGAAATCCACCCCAAGGCGAAAAAGTCCACACTGGAAGTCACAATGACCGTTTTGCACGCCGGTGGAAAATTTGGCGACGGCGCATATAAAGTTTCCGGGGGTCTTCACGGAGTAGGAGCATCAGCAGTAAATGCGCTTTCCGACTGGATGAGAGTCGAAGTTAGACGCGACAATAAAATTTACAGGCAGGAATATAAACGCGGCAAACCCCAGACAAAGGTAGAAGAAACTAAAGAAAGTTTAATTCCGGATTTCATAAAAGCCTCAAAAACCGGCACTGCAACAATTTTTCTTCCTGACAAATCAATTTTCTCGACAATAACTACCGATTTTAAGGCAATCAAAAAAAGGGTCAAGGAAAGAGCATACCTAATAAGAGGCTTGTTCTTTCATATGTACGACCTGCGTAGCGGCCAGGAAACCCATTATTATTTCGACGGTGGAATAGTATCTTTAGTTCGTCATCTTAACAAAAACAAACTTCCGGTAAACGAAATGCCATTTTATGTCGCAAAAGACGTAAACGGCATTATGGTAGAGGCAGCATTCCAGTACAACGACGGCTACAACGAAACAATAGAATCATTTGCAAATGTTATTAACACCCCGGAAGGCGGAAGCCATCTAACAGGTTTCAAAATGGCACTAACAAGAGCTGTTAACGATTACGCACGCAAAAATGGGTATCTTAAAGAAAAAGACGATAACCTAACCGGAGAAGATATGAGAGAGGGCCTAACAGCCGTAGTTGCAATCAAAATGAACTCCGAGACTCTCCAATTCGAAGGCCAAACCAAAGGAAAGCTGGGTAATGCCGAGGTCCAACCTGCAGTAAATCAGGCTGTCAAAGAAGGCTTGGATATTTATCTGGAAGAAAACCCACAAGAAGCAAGAAGAATCATGGAAAAGGTTATTCTGGCAGCCAAAGCCAGGCTGGCAGCAAGAGCAGCAAAAGACGCGGTCCTTAGAAAAGGCGCACTTGAAGGAATGACATTGCCAGGCAAACTTACCGATTGTCAGGAAAAGGACCCTGCACAATCCGAAATTTACTTAGTAGAGGGAGATTCGGCAGGAGGCAGCGCCAAAATGGGCAGAGATCGTAAGTTCCAGGCAATACTGCCATTAAAAGGAAAGATTTTAAATACAGAAAGAGCAAGACTAGACAAGATTTTGGAATTTGAAGAAATTAAAACTTTAATTATTGCACTTGGAACAGGAATAGGAGACACCATAAATATGGACAAAATTCGCTATCACCGAATTGTAATAATGACCGATGCCGATGTAGACGGTGAGCATATCATGACGCTACTTTTAACATTCTTCTTCCGCTATATGCCGCAGGTATTCGAAAAAGGCTACATGTACGTAGCTATGCCGCCACTCTACAAAATAACTTTTAACGGTAAAGAGGCTCACTATGTATACACAGACGAAGACAAAGAAGTCCTTCTAAAAACAAACACAACCGGTAAATCGGTAGGCATCCAAAGATACAAAGGTCTTGGAGAAATGAATCCGGATCAACTATGGGAAACAACAATGAATCCGCAAACAAGACTTATGAAACAAGTTGGTATCCAGGACGCCGCAGAAGCAGACGCAGTTTTCTCGATGTTGATGGGTAACGAAGTCCCACCACGAAAACGCTTCATCCAGACACACGCAAAGCAAGCAAACTTAGATATTTAATATGGTTCAATCATCAGAGTTACCAACACCGTCAGAAATTTTAAAAACACATTATCGTGCGTGGGAAAAACTTATAGCTACTCAAAGCTCTTTCGACACGCTTACAAGACATCAAGATTTTGGGTTTTTAATTGACCAAAAGGGTAACCCAGAATCAAAATTTACAGGAGAATCTATCCTTGCTGAAAAACTGAATGAGCCCGTAGAGGAATACGCAACAAATAATGTACCATCCGATTTTAAATCTGAAGAAGGAGAAACATGGATAGGCTTAACAATTAAGCCTAAAGACCCCTACAGATCAAAAATTGCGGTTTGGAAAGAAACAGATGGCAGAGAATTTTATTACACGGAAGGGTTAGACATTTACCTCTCGAGCCTAGGCAGGGCATTTCAATCAACTTCTTGGTATGGAACACTAGAACCTGACATACATGATATTAAAAGAGACAGTTTCTCTTATATGAAAACCTATCCAGATCCATCCGAGATTGTTGAACTAAAAGGACCGGAACCGGAAGCTGGAAATACAGATGCTATCATTGATTCTCCAGAACCTCTAGACGGACACAATATCGAGAGATTGAATTTTTTACTGGACCAGATAGGAAAGGGAAATATCATTCAGTAAAAATGAAACGAGCAAACTTAGATATATAAATGACATCAGACAATAAAACAGAAGCAGTAGTAGGAGAAGTACTAGGCCACGAACCCGACGATAAATTGTTGACAATCGGTGAACCTTTCAGGTTTTCAAAAAGTGAGATCAATTCAAGCGCAAGGATTCACACAATGCACGCTCAGGTAAAAGACGTAGGACCAATAGTCGGAATTGCCTCACAGCAACGTGCGGCCACTGTTCATGAGCCCGATAACTACATGGTTTTTTTCGAAATAGATGCGCCAGCAACTCCCAAAGAAGCAAAGGACGCAACGGTATTCAGAGAACCTAGCGAACAACTCCTAATGTGGGCAATGACACTAGATGATAAAGTCTGGATAACACAAGGTCGAATTGAAGAAAATCCAGACAGTTCTGCAACCAGAGCAACAAGATTTGATTCATGGTTTGATGTTACAGGCAGAAAAGGCGATCAAATAAAATTGAGGATGAGGGAGAGAGTTGCAGAACCCTTAACATTGTCATCGGCAGATTTAAAGGATACAAGATTTATGATTGGTCTTGGATCCAGCATAAAATAAAACATGGGCGATATAGGAAAAATCAGACAGGTAGAAATAGTAGAGGAGATGCAAAAGAGCTATTTTTGAACGTAGAGAGAAAAGAAGGTTTATGCATGATAAAGTTTAATTAAACATATGGGAGATATTGGAAAGATCCAGCAAGTAGAGATAGTCAACGAGATGCAGAAATCTTATCTCGATTACGCCATGAGCGTAATAGTTGCCCGTGCACTACCGGATGTCCGCGACGGCTTAAAGCCGGTTCACCGCAGAATTATCTATGCAATGCAAAAACTGGGCTTAAACCATAGCGCCCATTACAAAAAATCCGCA
>DATIHT010000005.1:0-6586 GCA_035480415.1 Saccharimonadales bacterium (SeqCode)
TGAACAAAAAGATAAGAGGATTAGTTTTAGATTCGGTTGAATATGACTGGGCCAAGAAATTTTATTGGGGAAATTTTTCAATTGAAGATTTAAAAGGAACTAAAATTTTGGGAGTTGAGAGAAGGGGGAAGGTAGTGGTCATAAATCTCAAAGGTCCAAAGGTGCCAAAGGAGCCAGAGGAGCCAAACGGAATCTCAATTTTGATACACCTGAAGCTTACTGGTCAGCTCATATATCAGGACAAAAAGACAAGAGTGGCTGGTGGTCATCCGTTGCCACCTCTTAATTTACCGTCACCAAATAAAACAACACGAGCTACTTTTGTCTTTACAAATGGGGGACATCTTTACTTCAATGACATGCGTAAATTTGGGTGGGTAAGGATAGTTGAAAGTGGAAAGTTGAAATATGAAAGTTTTCTTCAAAAACTAGGACCGGACGCACTCGAGATTTCTTTTGAAGATTTTAGTCAAAGGTTAAAGTCGAAGGGCAAGACAAGAATTAAGAAACTTTTGATGGACCAAACATTTGTTTCCGGGATTGGAAATATATATTCGGACGAAGGGTTATGGAGGGCGAAGATTCACCCGAGGCGGCTTGTTTCGAGCTTGTCGGAGGGCGAGATAAAGGCACTTTATGGGGGCATTGGCGATAGCTTACAGTTGGCAATAGACAAGGGAGGTTCTAGCGCCAATTCTTTTGTAGACACCGGTGGAGAAAAAGGTTTATTTTTGACTTTTGCCAATGCATACCACATGACAGGTAAACCCTGTGCCCGTTGCAAAACGCCGATTGTTAGGGAGAAAATGGACGGACGCTCAGCTCATTACTGCCCGAGTTGCCAGAAGATGAGCTGAGAATAAATGAATACTACCAATATTACAAATACATACCAATCAATAAATTAAAACATTGATTTGAAATTTGTAGTATTTGTATTTATTCGCAGAAAAGCTTTGCTTATTTGTAGTATTAAAAAATGAGTTTACTTCCAAAATCGTACATTAAAGCTCTTTCTCAAAGAAATTTTTTTGTTTTAATTATAATTACATTTTTGGGCCAGATAGCCACAGCCTTTTTGCTTTTGACGCTTATTATTAACGTCTATCTGAAGACTGAGAGCAACTTTGCGGTTTCCGGGGTTATTGTTTCTTCTACCTTGCCTGGTTTTTTCCTAATGGCGATTGCAGGGTTGTGCGCAGACCTTTTTGACAGGAAGAAGATTATTCTTATTGCAAACACAATAATTGCAGGCGTTGTTTTTTTGATTTTAACTTCCATTAACAAGATTTATACTGCCATTCCTTTGATGTTTTTGTATTACGGAGTGAATTCTTTTTTTATGATGGCAGCTGCCGGTGCTTCTGCGCAGGTTGTTAGCAAGAAAAATTTGCTTGCTTCAAATTCTATTTTCGTTTTTTGTATTGCTGGCGGACAGGTTTTGGGGCTCATGATTGCCGCCCTTTTGCACTATTTTTTTGGAAGTTTTGTGACCATTTTTATTTGTGAGATTTTGCTTATTTTGGCTGCTGTGTTTTCGTTTTTGCTACCGAAATTGCCCCCCAGGGAGAACAAGGGGATAACGATAGTTTTAGCGCTTGTTAAAATCTGGAAAGTTTTTTCTTATATTTTTTCCAGAAAGAAGACGTGGTTTTTCTTCGTGATGCTTGCATTTATGCAGGGTTTAATTGCTTTTGGAGTGACACTTGCCCCCGGTTTTTTCCGCGAAATTTTAGGAATTGGTATTAACAAAAGCTTAATTTTGGCATTTCCGCTTGTTGGTATTGGGTCTACAATCGGTGCAATTTTTGTACAAAACCCAAAGATCAGGGAAGGTAAGTTTTTATCAATAGGGATAGCCGCAGTTGGGGTGCCAGGATTAATTTTGGGTTTGGCGCTTGCTTTTGGAGTGCCTGGGAAATTTCTTTTGCTGCCGATTTGTTTTTATTTGGTGCTTTTGGGTTTTGGAGTAATTTCTTCGATGATTGCTTCCAGAACGGTTTTGCAGAAGTTGATTCCGCATAATTATCAGGGCAGCGTTTTTGGGGCAAATACTATTTTGTATTCGTTTATGGCATCTATATTTTCGCCGCTTTCTGCCGGCTTGCAAGCATTATTTGGTTACGATTTTCTGCTTATCGTTGGAGGGTTGGTTTTTAGCTTCGGATTTATTATGCTTGCCTACGGCGGAAATAAGTGGAAGTTTTAAACCTTAGTCTTCACAACTGGCGTAATTTCTCAAGCCTAAAAATAGTCTTTGATCCTAAATTGACTGTAATTGTTGGTTCCAATGGTGCTGGGAAGAGCAATATTCTGGAGTCATTACTTCTGCTTTCTTCTGTCAGGCCAACAAAGGTCGAGACAGATTTGGATCTTATTAAGTTTGGAAAGGCTGATGCGAAGGTTGAGGGTAAGGTTGATTCTGAGGAAGGTAAGACTCTTGCTGTTAATTTGCAGGTTCTGGATGAGACATATGTAAAAAAAGCATATTTTATTGATGATATTCACAAGAGACTAATAGATTTTTCAACTTATTTTTCTGTTGTGGTGTTTGCTCCTTCTGATTTGGATTTAGTTTCAGGGTCGCCATCACTTCGGCGTCATCATTTGGATGCGCAGTTGTGTCTGGTTGATAAGGATTATTGGCGCAATTTGAGTGCCTACAACAAAGTTGTAGTTAGGAGGAATAAAGTATTGCAGAGAATAGCTGAGGGTAAGTCTAACAAGAGTGAGTTAGATTTTTGGGATTCTCGAATTCTGGAGCATGGAAAGTTTCTGTCCAAGGCAAGACAAGATTTTTTTGATTTCCTTAATTTTATCGAGCCTACTTTTTTGGAGCTTTCGGAAAATACAAAAAAATGGCTTTCCGATTTATCGTGGAGTCTTAAGCAGAGCACGATTTCTGAGGAGAAACTGGCCAAAAACAGGGATCGAGATATTTATGCAGGTGTGACTTTATCTGGTCCTCACAGAGACGACTTTCAATTTCTTTACAAGGGTAAGAACTTAGAATTTTTCGGGTCACGAGGGGAGCAGAGAATGGCAGTACTTGCTCTTAAGCTGGCAGAACTCGAACATATAGCACTTGCCAAGGGAACAAGGCCAGTTCTTGCACTAGATGACATATTTTCTGAGCTTGACTGGGAGCATCGAGAGGCGGTTTTGGGGATTGCTGGCAAACAACAGACAATCATTACGGCAGCTGAAAAAGAGTCCTTGCCTTCTGATCTTCTTAAAAAATCTAAAGTAATTGAACTCGCTTAATTGATAATTTTACAAAGCTGTATTATATTTCGGTCATGGCACTTATAGAAAGTATGTCCAAGATGGGTTTTCAGGTTGAGGGAGATAAAGGAAAACTTACGATACATGAAGGGTTTGATTTTGAAGGCGATGCTTATAAATTAAGCCATCATTTAAGAGAACATTTAGCAAATGTTCTCTTCATATATGCTGGTGAACGTGTTCCTTCTTGGCGTAATGTTTTTTTTGGAAGCAGTTGGGACAAAATCCCTCACAGAAAATTGGAAGGAGAATTTACTATGGATGGCGTTGCTCACCAGGTGCTAGTTAGGGGCACTGATGACGTAGTTGAAGTTGATGTACCCACATTACATCGAAGAGTATGTCTTTCAAGTAGTTATTGGCGTCGAGTTTCTATGGAAGATATTAGTTTTGCTGTAGGTGTCTTGAAAAACTCAACTAGTTTAAATTCAGGATTGACCCATCAGGAGATGGTGGTTTAAGATAAAACCTACAACTTAATATCAATCAAGAGTGGCGAGTAGAGTATTGGCTCGATGATACGCCCAGCAACCGATCAGTTGTTGATAACGGTGCTAAACCCAACCCGAAAGGGAAGGATACGACTTTTCAATAGTCCTTTGAAGAGTAAAAGCAAACCTCTCATTCGAGAGGTTTTTTAATGGACAAAATTTTTAACTTTAAGGAGGTGTTTTATGTCTGAGAGAATTGGACCAAAAGAAATAATCAAAGTAGATGTTGCGCATGGTGATATGCCTGTTGTTTTCGATGCACTTTATGATATTGGTATTCACGATGCTTACATCGGCGTAGTTCAAACAGGAAGTTATGCGCATGGTGCCGTTTATGTGGATTGTGTTGATGGTGAAAGATCGAGGATAGGGGAAGTTCTTCATGGAAGAGATGTACCCCATGTGGTTTCTGCAATAGAAGATGCCCACTTTGACGGATAAATGTCCCTGTTGATTTTTAACTGTATTTAACGCATAATTAACGCAATCCTTCGTCCGGCTGCGCCGGACTTCGGAATTGTAAACGTGAACTTACAAACTGTTGGTTTTTATCTTAAAGGAATTGTTTTGAAGCCGACTGCAACTTTTGAAGCTATTTCGAAGGATACGGAACTTAAATCTTATTTTGTAGTAGTAATTTTTGCAGACATTTTTTTGGCAATTATCAAATTCTTGCTTTACAAACCTGTAACTTCAATACCTGGCGTGGAAGCAATTGGGCCTTTTTTGGGCTATGTCGATACATTTTCCAGAATTTCCTCGCTTATTCCCTTGGGAATTGTTACCGGGTTGGTGACGTTTTATGTGAGCCGAATGTTTAGTAAGAACGGGACACTTGTTTCGTTTGTAACTGTTCTTGGTCTTTTGAGTGTGATTGAAAGTTTTTTGAGCTTGATTGCTGTTTTCTTTTCGCCTTTTGAGATTGTCAGTTCTATTTTGGGTTTATGGCTGGGGTATTTAGGATTTTTGGCGATTGCCGTTTTGGCTTCTGTTTCCAAAACAAAAGCCGTCGTGATATCTTTGGTTTATTCCGGCATCTATGTAGTTGTTTTTGGCGCCATAATAGCTTTGTATTTTATCTTTAAGTAAATATGTACACACCTAAATTTTCAATTTCCAATTCGATTCTCAAAAACATCGGCAAAATAGAAGCTTCGCGAGAAGTTATAGAAAACGCGCCTTTGGTGCCGGCTTACGAGGCTAAATTTAGGCAAGAGGCGGTAATTCGAACCGTACATCATGGTACCCATATAGAAGGAAACGAACTGGACACCGGAGAAGTTGCGGCTGTTTTGGAGGGGGAGCACATTAGTGCGCGTGACCGGGATGTCCAAGAAGTTTTGAATTACCGTAAAGTTTTAAATTACATAGACAAAAAGCACAAAAATATAGAGGAAAAAGATCTTTTGGCAATTCATAAACTTACAGTTGATAAAGTTTTGAGGCCGGAAGCTTCGGGTAGATACAGGCAAACACAGGTTGTTGTAAAAAATTCCAAGACGGGGGAGATTAGTTTTAAGCCGCCGGAAGCAGAACAAGTGCCTGCGTTATCTAAGGAGTTCTTTGGATGGCTTGGCAATAAGCAATCGGAAGACATTCACCCGATTTTGGTTGCCGGAATTGCACATTACGTTCTTGCTTATATTCACCCTTTTGTAGACGGAAACGGAAGAAGCGCGCGGGCAGTTGCGACCATGGTTCTTTTTAGCCGTGGATACGACATTAAAAAGTTTTTCTCTCTGGAGGAGTTTTTTGACAGAAACGCCAAGCGTTATTACGAAACGTTGCAGGAAGTTTCCAATCAAAAAGAAGATTTAACAAATAAAGACCTGACGGTTTGGCTGGAGTATTTCTGTGAGGGTTTGGCAGAAGAGCTGGCGAGTGTGAAAGAGCGGGTTCAAAAACTCTCTTTGGATTCCAAACTCAAGGGCAGAACAGGGCAAATTGCACTCTCTGAGCGCCAAATGAAATTAGTTGAATACATGGAGGCAAACGGTGCAGTATCGAACAAACAATGGAGGCCACTGCTTCGGGACTTTAGTGATGATACAATCCTTCGTGATTTGAAAGACTTGCAGAAAAAGGGTCTAATTAAAAAGAAAGGCAGCACCAAAGGTGCGGTTTACGTTTTGAAATAATGAGTGAAGTGAGCATAGAGTCAAGTATTGGTAACACAAGTCCGGAATATATGGATGTTAGAGATCCAAAATATAAATTGCACTGGACTCCAATAGGGAAATTATCTGGAGTTCTTAATAAGGGTATTCTTTCCCCCTCATTTGCTCTTAGAGTAAGTGATTCAGGTTTTGATCCAACGCCAGGAACAGCATCAAATAGAGTCGTTCATTTATATAGCGCAGGAGATTCAGTACAAGGTGAGCCGGAACAAGTTGTGGGGATTTTAGTAAAAGATTCTCAAAAAATACGGGAAGTAATCTCAGCAATTGACTTAGGGCGGGGAGTAGCTAGTGGTATAAACCTAGCACATTTGAGGGTTGCTCCTCGAGATTTTGTTGCCCTTGTCGTGGCTGATGAAGTACCAGGTAGAGGATTGAGTAGGCTTGGGCTAAGGAATTACTTCACCCGTCGGAATATTTGGAATCGGATTGATAAAATAAGAAAAATAGCTGAAGAATCTGGGCAACCATTTACTATCTATGGGAATTCTGGCGATATGTATTGGCCAAAGAAGATGGCTCGCCAGGCAGTAATTGCCACGTTAAAAAGTCAATCACAATGAAATTTTCAAACCTTGCACAGTATTATGAAAAGTTAGAGGCAACGAGTAAACGCTTGGAGCTTATTGATAT
>DATIHT010000006.1:0-35716 GCA_035480415.1 Saccharimonadales bacterium (SeqCode)
ACCACAAAGCTTCTTACTCAGATAATTTCCGAAATGCGCGGTTCAATGGACAAAAATGTCAGCACAATGGCTTCTCAGCAAAACGCAATAAACGAAAGGTTAGACAAAGCTGCTCAGGCTTTGGCAAACGTCTCAAAATCTGTTGGTGAAATGACAGAGCTTGGAAGGGGAATGCGTGAACTGCAGGAATTTTTACGTTCCCCCAAACTAAGAGGCCAGATAGGGGAAGCAGGCCTTGGAGATCTGCTTGGACAAGCACTTCCAAAAGAACATTTCCATCTGCAATATGCCTTCAAATCCGGAGAAATTGTCGACGCTGCATTGCAACTGGAAAAAGGGATTATTCCAATCGATGCTAAGTTTCCGATGGAAAACTTTAGAAAAATGTCAAAAAGCCAAGATGAAAAAGAAAGAGATTTAAATCGCAAATCTTTCACTGCAGATGTAAAAAAACACATCGATGCAATTTCCACAAAATACATTCGTCCGCAAGAAGGCACAATCGACTTTGCCTTAATGTATATTCCATCCGAACCTGTTTACTATGAAATACTAACAAACTCTCCGGAATTGGACGATTACGCCTACAAAAAACGCGTAAGACCGGTCTCGCCAAACACACTTTATGCTTATCTTCGTGCAATCATAATGTCTATGGAGGGTTCTAAAATCGAAGCCCAAGCCGGGCAAATTTTGGCAGCACTAAGAGAAATAGGTGACGAAACTGAAAAGTTTGGAGGTTCACTTTCTGTGCTCACCAAACATATTAAAAACGCAGCAGCCTCCTCCGATGACGTCAACACCCGTTTCGCTCGCCTCACTTCCAAAATATCCACAGTACAAACAATAGAGGCGAAGGCAACTAAATCAATAAAAGGGAAAAGTAATTAGCTAAAAATACCCTGGAGTTTGTTAAGTACTTCCTGCAATTGGTTAATTAATTTATTCAAAGTACCCAATTCATTATTTGTTGTTATCAATAATCCACCCACCGTTGGCGATGCACTCGGACTAGGAGAAACTTCTGGTGATGGTGAAACCTCAGGTGAAGGTGAAACGCCTGGGCTTGGCGAAACTTCAGGAGAAGGCGAAGTTAAAGGACTTGGTGATGAAGATGGTGAAGGACTCGAAGTTTCGTCGTCCTCGTCACCATCAAAATCACCATCATTGTCGCTGTGTTTACCAAAATCAGATCTCGCAAAAAAAGAAAGCAAACGGCCGCCCAGGCCCAAATGAGCCTTACAGGAAACAAATTGTCCGTGATTTGAAGCGTCCTCGCAGTTGGTATCAGTATTTATTTTATCGCTGTCGTGCTTTGCAAAAACTGGGGTTGCAACTAAAAGAAAAGTCATAATAAATAATGGAATTAATTTTTTCATTTTCACATAAATTAAAACGAACCAAAACAGAAAATGTTACAAATCGGCGTCTCGTACGTTCTAATAAGTAGAGTCCCGCCATACAGGCGGATGCTATACAATAGGCCTTCATGGACGAGTTAAATGAATTGATCCAAAAGGCCCAAAAAGGAGACCAGGAAGCTTATGGCCAGATCTACCGTATCTTTTATAGGCGAATTTTTAGATACTGCCAATTCAACACAAACAACAAAAATGCAGCTCAGGACATCTGCCAGGAGACATTCCTTAAAGCATGGAAGGCACTTCCAAAATTCCAAAAAAAGGGAGGATCGCTTCAGGCATATCTTTTTAAAATCGCCCGCAATTTAATAATTGACGCATCAAGAAAAAAGAAAGAGGAAAGGTTGGAAAATTACCAAAACGTGGAAAGCGACGTTGACTTTGAAGAGCAGCTGGAAAGAAAACAAAACGTAGCAAATGTTAGGAATGTTCTTAAAACTTTAGACGATGTTGAAAAACAAATAATAGTCCTTCGCTATTTCGAAGATCTAAGCCAGAGAGAAGTGGCAACGGTAATTGGAATTAAAGAAGGAAACTTAAGAGTCAGAACGCACAGGATTTTAAAAAAACTAAAAATTAAATTAGAAGAAAAATATGAATGATTTAGAACAATTAAAAAAGGAATATTTAAAAACCGAAATACCGCTATATTTGACAACAAATGGTTGGTACGATTTAAAGCAAAAATTAAATCAACAAGAAAGCATTATAGACAAACTTTTTAAGCCAATTTTTTTTGCACCGGTATTAATTGCAGCATTTTTACTTGTAGTGATAGTTTCTATGTTTACCAAGCCGGGCAGTTGGTTATACCCTGTAAAAGTTTTATCAAACCAGGCAATAGCAGAACTTTCCGGCAAACACATAGGTAAAACAGAAGGTGCAAAAGATCAAGACCCGGAAATTCCCACAGGTCAAAATCCCGACTTACACTCAATAAATCAATTAAATCAGCAATCTCCGTCGCCGGAGGCAACAAGCGAGCCAAAAAAAGAAGACAGATCACAAAAAGAAGAAAAACAAAATCCAAAAAACAACTGGTTCGAAAACCTATTTTTTCACCTTGAAAATAGAAACCATGACAGAGGAGATCTTCAAGAGAATAACCATCAAAAAAAACAATAGAGATCAAAAATAAAGCTCGTGCTAAAATGGCGGCGTGAGTAAAACCTTAGACGATCTAAACCCTCAACAAAAAGAAGCGGTAACGACAACAGAAGGTCCTCTTTTGATTATCGCCGGTGCAGGAACCGGCAAAACCACGGTTATTGCCAAAAGAATTGCCTACATCATCGAGAAAAAACTGGCCAAACCCTCAGAAATTCTGGCGCTAACTTTTACAGACAAGGCAGCTGCCGAAATGGAAAACCGGGTCGACGTTTTAGTTCCTTATGGTTTTGTCGACACTTGGATATCCACGTTCCATGCCTTCGGGGACAGAATCTTGAGGGAGAACGCACTAGACATTGGCCTGGCCCCGGATTTTAAAGTTCTTTCGCGCCCCCAACAGGTACTTTTTTTCCAACAAAATCTTTTTAGGATAAGCCTCGATTATTACAGACCATTGTCCAACCCGAACAAATTTATATCTGCAATGCTTTCTTTCTTTTCGCGTCTAAAAGACGAAAACGTAACAGTCGAAGAATTTAATAAATATGTATCAAGTATCAAGTATCAAGTATCAAGTGATGAAGAAATCGAAGCGCAAAAGTATCAAGAATTAGCAAGCGCCTACGAATCTTACGAAAAATTCAAAGCAGAAGCAGGCGTACTGGATTTTGGAGACCAGGTAGTCAAAGCAATCGACCTTTTTATAAAACGCCCCAAAATTTTAAAAGATTATCAAAATCAATTTAAGTACATTCTCGTCGATGAGTATCAGGACACCAACTATGCCCAAAACGAAATGGTAAAAACGCTGGCTGCGAAAAGTCAGAATATTTGTGTTGTTGGCGACGACGACCAGTCAATCTATAAATTCCGCGGGGCTGCAATTTCCAACATTATGGAGTTCGAAAAAACTTATAAAAAAGCAAAACAAGTTGTACTCACTCAAAATTACAGATCTACTCAGGCGATTCTAGACAGCGCATACAAACTAATTAGAAACAACGATCCGGACAGGTTAGAAGTCCAAAACAAAATCAACAAAAAATTAACGTCACGTGGCGGCCAAGGTTTGCCGCCGCAGGAAATTTTTGCCGACACAATTTCCGAAGAGGCAGACGCAGTTGCAGCAGAAATTGAAAAACTCATCGGCAAATCTGCAAGAAACAAACGGCAGTCAGCAGTAAGCCGTAAGCAGTATGCTTATAAAGATTTCGCCATACTTGTTCGCGCCAACTCTCAAGCCGATCATTTTCTACGCGCCCTCAATATGAAAGGTATTCCACATAAATTTGTCGGCTCGTCCGGTCTTTATCAGCAGGAAGAAGTTTCAACAATTATTAGTTTTCTAAACGCAATTTGCGATTTTGAAGACAGCCTGAATATCTACAGCTTATTAACCTCGGACGTTTACGAGCTTTCACCAATCGATGCTATTAAGCTTACCTCGTATGCCAAAAAGAAAAATCGTTCTCTGTTCTATGTTTTGAAGAACCTGGACTCGATAGATGCAGAAGACATAAAAATTTCAGAAGAATCAAGAGCAATTGTAGATAAAATGATGGAAGATCTAAATTACGAAATAGAACTATCAAGAAAAGAAAATGCTGGCAGGATAACGTACGATTTTCTAAAGCGGACAAGTTACTTACAAAAGCTGGAAAGAAAAAGCGGCATAGAAGGCCAGTTAAAAATTCAAAATATTGCTAAATTTTTCGACAAAATAAAAGAATTCGAAGATATCGCCAAAGTAGAAACAGTTGGACAGTTTGTTGATTACTTAGAAACACTAAGAGACGCAGGGGACGATCCTGCAACCGTGGAATTTGACCCGGATCTGGATGCAGTTAATGTTATGACAGCCCACGGCGCCAAGGGTTTGGAATTTTCAGTTGTTTTCTTGGTTAATCTGGTTTCCGACCGTTTCCCAACACGCGCCCGCTCAGAGGCGATAGAAATGCCTCAGGAGTTAATCAAAGAATCGTTGCCTATTGGCGATTGGCACCTTCAGGAAGAACGCCGGCTTTTCTATGTAGGAATAACACGCGCCAAAGACTTGCTTTTTCTTTCCTGGTCGCGCGATGTAGGCGGAGCCAGAATCAAAAAAATCTCGCCGTTTATTCTGGAAGCGCTCGATAAACCAAAATCTAACATGGTACTAACGAAACTTTCACCAAAAGAAAAAATCGAAAAGTTTGCACCAATTCCACCAAGAACAACCCAAACATTATTATTTGATGTTGACACTTTAAAACTCACACAAGGTTCAATCGACGATTATCTAACCTGTGCTTACAAATACAGGTACATTCATGTTTTAAAAGTGCCAATCCTAAAGCATCATGCAATTGTTTACGGTTCTGCACTTCATCTGGCAGTTGCTCAATTCTGGCAAAATAAGAAAAAAGGAAAAATTTTAACCCTGCCGCAGCTTTTAGAAGTTTTCGAAAATTCTTGGGACAGCGAAGGCTTCTTAACAATAGAGCATGAAGAAAAAAGAAAAAATAAGGGCAAGCTGGCGCTCGAGAATTTCCACAAACGCGAATCAAAAAGCCCCGATGTTCCAACTCTTATAGAATCTGGGTTTAAGTTTACAGTTGGTGATGTCACAGTTGTTGGCAGATACGACAGGGTAGACATTAAGCCTGGATCAAAAGTGAGCATTATCGATTACAAATCTTCAGAAAATATCACTCAGGAAAGGGCAAATGCTCAGGCAAAAGATTCCACGCAATTGGCAATTTATGCCCTGTCTTACTACAAACAATTCAAAATAATCCCCCAATACGTAGGCTTGCACTTTTTAGAAAACGGTATAGAGGGCGGTTATGCGCCAGACATGAAAGATATACAAAAAGCAGAAAAATTAATTGCAGACACAGCAGACAAAATCTCAAGAGATGCCAAAAATAACAGCTTTGTTGCCAACCCTAAATACTTCGGCCGCGAGCCTGCATGTAACTACTGCGCGTACAACAGCATCTGTCCGTTTAGTCTGGCCAAAATATAAACATTGATTAAACCATTGGGCAATCAATCAGAAGTACAAAACTGCCTCTGCAGTAATTTACTTTTGGAAAATATTTGAAATCGTTCCAATAAAACTTTTAGAAAATATTAAAGGTGAACCAAGTTTCCATGAAGTGTAGCAGTGTCCCGGATAAGACATGGTGCATGCTCCTATTGTACGTTTTGGGATTGGAACAAAAAGGACTATTAAAATGATCAATAGTAAAACCAATATTGGTGCAAAACCCCACCTCATATTTCCATCATAGTTTGGCTGTTTGTCGTTTTCAAGGAACGTCCTCTCCGATTTCACCCCGAGGACGCACCTTGAAAAACTTATCCACGAAAAAGGGGCGGTTTTAACGCCCCTAGTTCAAAGTTCCAAGTATAAAATAACAACTTACTTTTTCCTCTTGCCAAGCTGCATTGCAAGAGCAGTAGCTCCCAATGCAAGCGCAATCACAGCAAGTGCCGTAGTGCGTCTCGTTGCTCTGGCAGCGTAATCAATCGCTTCGGTTCTGCTCACAAAATCAGGGTTATTTGCAAGATCGTTTATAACCATAGTTTTAGAGTACGGACCTTTAGAAGAAAAATCGGAATTTCCCTTATCGTCCTTAGGCTGGGAATCATTTGGTCCTAAATCCCAGGAAACGGTCGAACCATCAGAAAATCCTTGATACACTTTCCAGTCTAACTCGGTGGGTTGTGCCGGTGTTTGTACGCTAAAGGTAAACAAATCTTTCTGACCAGACGGAATTGACCCGCCAGTCCAATCAATTTCGGTAGGGATAGAATCCATCACGTCACCGTCCATCGCTTTTGGTGCCTGCATGCCTGCAGGAACCGGACCGGATTTTACAACAACCTTCCATCCTGGTTTCACAACCGGTGTGACAATATTCACACTCGCTGGCAACATTAGCTTAACGCTGGTAGTTGAAGCGTCTTTTTCAGAAGGCACACTTAAAGAAAAGTCGACAAAAGCAGCAACCCCGGCTTGTTTTGGGGAAACTACTGCATGTGCAAATACCGGAGCAGCAGATAGAAGCAAAACTCCTATCGCGGCAGCTGTTGCTAAAATTTTTGATTTTTGATCTTTTAATTTTGATATCATTTTTATCACCTCCTTTACTTTAAGATAATTCACAAAATACTTGGAACTTAAGAAAGTTGTGGGGGAGATTTATTATTTATGGAAGTAATCCAAGAAATCCAACGTGAGCTCGATTCCTCGTCAAAAACTTTAGTTACCAGTTTTGGAATTACAATCAAAAGTTCGGGTACCTTGTTAATACTTTGGGGCGAACAGCAAGGATGGTAATTATTTTGGGATGCAAGTAAATGTTCCTGTGCAATTAAAAGCCCGGAAGGTGCCAGGTGAACAAAGGTAAACAAAAGAAGGACAAAAACAACAACAATAATCTTTCTTGGCTTAAAGTTTTTTCTCCGAATACTGTCCCAGAACCAAACTGCAAGCCCGAAAGATATTCCAAAAAGTGCCAATACTGCGTGCCCAAGGTGTTCCATTAAGCTTTAGGTTTTGTAAAACTTTGTTTGAACATAGCAACGATTATAAAAACTCCAATAATTAGCCCAAGAGCAAGGTGTGGTAAATGTTTTGATATCCAAGTGTTAGTAGTATTAACTTGTCCAGAAGTCGGAAGCGGCGACGCAACTCTCTCTACCCTAACGTCGTAGGTTAGTGTAAAAGTCTGGAAAGAATCAGCAGGATTTGGTACACCGGTAACCCTTAACTGATACACATCTTTTTTAGCGAAGGTGTAGAAAACACTTGGAGTAGTTAAACTAGGATTAGAATTATTTTGAAAAAGCGGTTGCGAATAAATTTCTTTGCCATTTTCAACTATCGAAAAAGTACAAGTACAGTACTGCGGAGAAAATTTATTTTGTTTGTCTTTGAATTCAAAGAAAAAACCGGATTGAGAGCCCGCAATAGGATCATCGTCGGGGTCTATGTGTAAAACAGCCCCTATACTTCCATCGGTTTTTAAAACATGCGCGTAAGTTGGAAGTATGAATAATGAATAATGAATAATGGAAAGAAAAATGAAAACAACTAAACTTAATCCAAATTTTTTAAACCATAATTCAAACTTCATAATTCTTAATTCAAAAATTACTCAACTTTTACTGTAAAATCGGCAACAAATAATTTCCCGTCCGGGTTAAACTGCGCAAACACTCTATAAATACCGGCCTTTATCGGTCCGTATAGTCCAAGCGGAATAAAATCAACGCTAGGCCCTCCATTTGCATCCGGTTGTGGCGCTGTCAAATTAGTAGGGTGTACATGCAAGTAATCAAAAGTGTCGCGATTTATGGCAACCAAATGTCCAAAAGCAGCCAAATATGGTTTTAGTGTAGTTATCGGTTGTTTAGTTACGGCATCTCTTATTGTGAAAGTTAAAGTTTGTTGTCCCACTGAAAGCTGCTCTGCCTTTAGCGGATTGGGCGCAGCAAGTGTCACCTCATAATTACCAAAAGTCTTAACAAAATTTGTATCAGGTTGAAAACTTGAAGCATTAGCAGCCTGAACATTGCCTACATTTAAAATAAAAGCGAATTGTTGCTCAATAGCACCCTTTGGCTGGAAATCCAAATAAATATGATAGACACCATCTTTTGGAAACTGCGTAGCAATACTAAATCCGTTTGAGTCTTGGGTCGGATGAATGTGCGTAAAATATGTAAGTTGGGAATCAACAACAATCATGTGCACAACTTTTTCCCAAACCACGTTATAAAACTCAACAGGATTACCACTAGAAGCGTCAAATACTTGAAAGTTCAAAGTAGTATCAACATTTGGTTTTATATTTTGCGGTGGATTAAAACTTACAGTATATCTTTTGGTTCTATCGCCCTGTAGGCCGGGAATATTCGCAAGATTTGCCGGCAGTTGTTGGCCATTTTGGTTTTGTGCCTGCTGGGCCAAAAGTATGTGTTGTGCATGAATATTTAAAGATAAATTGCCACTATTTGGTAAAAACGAATAAACAAAATAAGTTGTAATTGCAACAATAACAACCGTCAAAGTCAATCCAAATTTCGGCAAGTTTACAAACTTACCCGCCAAAAACGCATCAAAACGGTTCGCCTCTAAAATTAAAAGCACTGCAATCGCCCCGAAAAATATTTGCGGTATCAGTGTCGACAAATCAGTAAAATGTGTTCCCAATAAAAGCGCGTGTATAAGAATAAAAATCGCTGCCAGATAAACAAATCTATGCAGAATTTTCCACTTCGTAAACGTAAGCTTTCTCACCATAAAATCAAAAGAAGTAGCAGCCATCAGAGAAAGAATAAAAAGGGCGCTGGAACTTAAAGTAATCGCCAACAAATACTTATTGTCCAAAAATCCCAAACCCGAAAAACCACCAAGTTGTTGGAAAAATTCAATGTATGCATGCAGAAGGCCAAAATAAAAGACAGAAATACCAAGTGCCCTTCGTGCTTTAAAAATCTGGCCCCTCCAGGGTAAAAATTTAAAACTGTAAACAGCAGGGCCAATCAAAAGCACAACATAAAGGTAAACAGCAGCAGTCAGCGCGTAAAATTCTCCAAGCCGAATTGGCCGTAGTGAACCGTCGGGAATCGTTCTGCCAACCCAAAAATAGAAAAATAGAGAAAGAGAAAAAGAAAATATCAGGATGTAAAACCTTATATTTTTAAAAAGCGGCATAAGATTTTTACATTTTAACATTTAGGATGCACTTTAATACTGAAGTGTTAAAATATCTCAATTACACTTATGAAGCGTTTTTTGTTTTTACTAATAATTTTCACTTTTCACTTTTCACTTTTCACTTCTGTTGTTTCTGCTCATTCTCTTGGCCAACCGCCATTTTTTAAGGTTAATGGTCAGTACTCAGGTTTTTACGCAGTCCCAATCACATCAAATTTTTTCGATATTCCACAAGATGCAGCACCTCAGAATTATCTAGTGAATAATCCGATTAACTTCGAGATTGACCCAGGCCCCCTACAAATCCCTCCAGATGTTGTTGCCAAAAGTACATTCAACTGGGATTTTGGGGACGGTGCAAAAGGAGCTGGTCTTAAAAACACACATACCTACACAAAACCCGGGCCGTACACAGTAGAAATTAACGTTTCCTATGGAGACATTGATGCGCCCACATTATTGGAATCTGCAAGAGTAAACGTTTTACCAAACGCAAATTATCAGTTGCCAAAAGTTAAAATCAAAGTCAACGGCAAAGAAGCCAAAGATCCACTAAGTGATATTTTCAAATTAAAATACAATTCGCCGATTAATTTTGAAGCAGATGTCACAAATTCTGCCGATATTTCAAAATATGTTTGGGATTTTAACGACAGTCAAACCTCAAACAATCCAAAAGTAACCCATACTTACAAAAACAATCCGGACAGGGCGCAATTTTTCCCTGTTCTCCATATAGAAGACAAGAATGGTTTTTCTGCAGATGCTTATGTACAAATCACAACAGACGAAAATTCTTCGGGGGGTAGTCAAAACTCTTCGGTCCAAAAGCCGCCATATTTAATTTACGCCCTGGCAGTAGTTGTAATAGTTACAATTTTGGGTTTTGTTTTAATGCGCCCCAAAAAAACTAAATAATGTTAGCCATTTTACTTATTCTGTTTTTTGTTATGGTCGTACTTTTTTCACTTGTGGTAATAGGTATCCTCCAGCTCGTTTTTGATATTTTTCTGGAACTTCCATATGTAGGGGCAAACCGAAAAAGAATAAAAACAATTATCGATTTCTCCCAAATAAAAAAAGGGGATAGGGTAATAGATCTTGGCTCCGGTGATGGCAGACTTCTTATAGCATCGGCAAAAGAAGGGGCAATTGCAACAGGTTACGAAATAAATCCATTTTTACTTTTGCTCTCTCATTTAAAAATTCGCTTTGCAAAAACAAAAAAAGCACAGGTAAAAAAAGAAAGTTTATGGAATGCCCCCCTGAAATCAGCAGATATAATTTTTGTATACGCACTTAGAAAATCAATGAAAAAGTTCGAAGAATTTGTTTACAAGAATGCCAAAAGGGGAACCAGGGTAGTTGTTAACACAAACCCATTTCCAAACAAAAAACCCAAAAAGCACGAAAACGGAATTTTCCTCTACATAGTCTAAACCGGCGCTTCTGCTTCTCCCAGCATTTCAATTTTTTGCTTAAAATGCACAGCATCAAACTGTGTTAAATCAATTTCCTCCTTGTGACAAACAACCAGTCCCTGAATTATTTTTCTTGTTCTAAGAGCATCTTTTTTTGATAAATAATTTACACTTACCGAGTTCCCCTGAAAACCAAAATCAATAATTCCTAAACTCGCAAAAAGAATACTCGTATTAACAACAACGTCCGAAATGTTTTTTATATAAACACTCTGTACGCGTTTAGTTAGAAATTCTCTGTGAATAATATTAACTTTTGCCACGTCAACAGAAATTTCGTCCGGAAAAAAATCGAAGGGGAACACGCTTCGAATTCTAATTAAAGGCTCGGATTTTGAAATCAAATCCTCAAATTTTTGGCCATGTTTTACCTCGTCCTTAACTCTATCCTTAACCGTATCGGTAGCTATTTCTGTTCTCTGTTCATTTTTATCCATTACGGACTGTTGCCTTCTCAACCAGTCTTTTTGGGTATCTGTAAGTTTAAGGCTAACGCTGTCGCTTATCATGGCGTGTATATACTACGCAAAAAAGGTTAGAAAAGTGTCAAGATTAGACAATAGTATTGTAAGAGATTACCTCTTAACAAAACGCAAAAATGCCCATCTTAAGCGATCGGCAGTATTCAAAAATCCATACAGTGGCATGGAAAGAACCAAATCGTAAGTTCCGACATATTCAACATGTGCAGGCCCATAACCTGCTTTGAATCTGTGGAATCCAAACCATGGATCGGAAGCGTCCGGGTTTGGGCCCATGGCTCCCCACATATCAAAAGTTTTCAACTTTAATTTTTTTCCTAATTTGATTGCTTCCCAGGCGATTAAATTAGATGCCATCACTTCTCGGTGAAGAATCGAAGAGCCTCCGTACGGGTAATACAAAGTATCACCAAAATTAAGAAGCATCCAAGCAACCAATGGTACCTGGTCTCTGGTCTCTGGTCTCTGATACCTTGCGATTAACAATCTTGCCATTTTTGCACCCTTTAAAGTTTCCCAGACCTGCTTGTGGTACTGGGGAGTATGCCCAAAATATTTCTGTCTCTTTGTTGTTTCAAAGTACAACTTTAAATAAATTTCAAAATCAGCATCGTCTATCGATTCGTAAATAGAAACACCTTTTTTAACAGCAACGCCAATGTTGTACCTGGTTTTTGGATGCATCGCAGCAAGTAGTTGTTCTTCCGATTTTGTAATGTCCAAAAGAAAGTTGTATTTAGTAAACAGAGCCTTCTTAGACTTTACCAATCCTAGTTTCTCCAACTTACTACTGGTCTCTAGTCTCTGGTCTCTGACTACTACATTCGGCTCTATCTTAATAAACGCCGCATTTTTCCTTGTTCCAAGATCCGCAAGCGCCTTTATCATTGCCTTATCCGGCATAGGCCCTTTGGGAAAATATCCAATCGTTTTGTTTGTATGAGGAACAGGATGAAAAGTAACTGTGTATGCACTTGTCATCTTTTCACCATCAAAATGTCCAAGCCGCACAACATCAGTCCCCATTTTTTTTCTAAATTCTCCCCACTCCCAGGACTGGATGACATGCGTGGCAAGCTTATTGTATTGATTTTTCTCTTTATCCAAAACTTCTCTTACGATCATTATTGTTAATTATACCTATCATTTCTAAGTTGTCAGCTGTTTTGCATCTATGTATAATCTGCGCATGCAAGAAATACCCGGAAACCATCCAGATAGACTTCTGGCAGAGCCTATCACTTTAGAAGACGGTAGAATTGTCAGAATCCTTGGAGACGGGCAAACAATTATTGTTTCAGCAAGCACAAGCACGATCTTTTTTACAGAATCCTACGTTCAAGCTTTAGGCGAAGGAGTCATGTCAGAAGGTATAGCAAAACTTGGTCAAGCTGCATTGCTATCTCCACCTGGAATGGATGGATTATGGATGCCCCATCAAATTCTGGCTGAAGCTTAATTCTTTCAAATGGGTGTAATTAACTCCTGCGGTATATCAACTACAAATCTCGAAACCATATTTGCTTCTATTGCGCCAAAATACAATCTTTGATTTGCATAAGTTAAATAAAGTTTTTCGCGGGCGCGTGTCATGCCAACATAAGCAAGCCTTCGCTCTTCCTCAATTTCCGAAGCATCCAACATACTTCTGGAATGCGGGAACAACCCTTCTTCCATCCCAACAATAAAAACGTTATCAAATTCCAAACCTTTTGCAGCATGTATTGTCATAAGAGTTACAAAGTCCTCTTCTTTAAGCTCGAAGGATTTCTCCGGCGTAACTTTTCCTTCCATCAAAGAAACGTTTTCCAAGAGGTCCGAAAGATTATCAAACTCTGCAGCGACAGATTTTAGCTCTTTTACGTTTTCAACCCGCATCAAACCCTGCTCTGTCCCGTCATCAATCAGCAAAAGATAATCCGTTGCCGAAAGAACCTTATCAATTAACTCCACTGGTTTTAATTTCAGGGTCCGACCCCCTTCAGGGTCAGTCCCTGAATACTCCAGCCCCTCACGCATTGCCAAAAATTTATCCAGTCTTCTCTTGCCGATTTTTTCTATTCGTTTTCTAGCAACAGAATCCTTGGGGTTTACAATTATTCGCAAATACGAAAGCACATCTTTAATCTCTTTGCGTTCATAAAACCTCACACCACCATAGATTCTATATGGGATATTGGCGTGTAAAAATGCTTCCTCGATAGTTCTGGATTGCGCGTTCGTCCTGTATAAAATTGCAAAACAAGACAAAGGTTTTTTGGAAGAAACTATCCTGTCGACAACAAAATTAGCCTCATCAACTTCGTTTAGAGCGCCGTAAATACTAATCTTCTCGCCAGTAGAATTTTGCGTCCAAAGTTTCAAAACCGGGTGGGAATTATTGTGGGCAATAATGGTGTTGGCAGCAGAAAGTATATTTTGCGTACTCCTGTAATTTTGTTCCAAATTAAAAACTTTAGAGTTGGTAAAATCCCGTTCAAAATTCAAAATGTTACGAAAATCCGCACCCCGAAAAGAATAAATTGCCTGCGAAGCAT
This sequence comes from Saccharimonadales bacterium (SeqCode), assembly GCA_035480415.1. Classification (GTDB taxonomy): domain Bacteria; phylum Patescibacteriota; class Microgenomatia; order Curtissbacterales; family GWA2-41-24; genus DATIHT01. The sequence continues at coordinate 13,744 of DATIHT010000006.1, forward strand.
CACCAACAACTGTTAAATTTCCGTGTGTGCTGCAAAGCAATTTGGTAAGTGTGTATTGTGCCGTATTAACGTCCTGATACTCATCAACCAAAACATATTCAAATCTCCCGGCCCACTTAGAAAGTACGTTAGGATTTTCAGAAAGAAGTCTGACTGCAAGCATCAACAAATCATCAAAATCGCAAGCGTCCATCGCACCAAGCGCCCGTTGGTAAATATCGTAAACTCTTGCGACCGTCTCGCCAAAATACCCGTGGGCAAATTGTTGGTAATCAGAAGCAGAAACCAATTCAGATTTTGCAGAAGAAATCGCGTTTAGAATGGAGCTCGGTTTAAAGTTTTTAGTAGAAATATCAGAATCATCCATAATCTTTTTAATAAGCGACAAGCTATCGCTATTGTCGTAAATCAAAAAATTGGAAGCCAAACCAATAAATTTCCCGTCAATTCGCAGAAGCTTCGAACAAAAAGAGTGAAATGTCCCGACATAAGGCGTTATCTTTCCAAGTTTTTGCCCAACCAATTTAAAAACTCTCTCTTTCATCTCGTTTGCCGCTTTATTGGTAAAAGTGCTAAGTAAAATATTGGCTGGATTGACCCCTTTATCTATTAAATAAGCGGCTTTATACGTTAATACTCTAGTTTTTCCACTACCCGCACCGGCCAGTATTAGAACAGGGCCTTCAGTTGCCTCCACCGCCTCTTTCTGTTTTGGATCTAAACCTGATAAATCTAACGCCATTAATTCATCCCTTCTAAAAATTTTCGATACTTTCTTTCAAGAAAAAGGTTTGTATCTTTATACATATATTTAAATAATTCCACTGACGCTTTGTGCCCCATACATACTACATAAAACGGTGTTTTTTGATGAGCGATTTTTATACCTATTTTTGCTTTATATAATTCCCCCAGAACATTGATAAAAAAGCCATGTAGAAACGATGCCATACTATGGCTGGCGGTATAAAAATAAACTACAAGTTTACTTGGATAATTTGTATTCCTTAAAACTACGGACCCATCGCCGTCAAAATAGCCTCTAATGAAATGCCAAACAAAAACTTTAGGTATTTTAGGAGGCATAAGAGTTAAACTTTTTCTCTCTGTTACGCCTAATATATTCAAATCATTGAATAATACTGGATCAGAAATTCGTAAGCTGTAAGAAACCTTGCCGTTTAAACGTACCTTTTCTCTAATAGGTCCTTGGTAATTCATAACCTGCTTGATTTTTTCAATTACGTCCTTATCGTCGCAAGCTACATGCAGCATATGGGCACGGCCTGTCCTGCATATATTTCCATCAGCAGCAAAGAACCCTAAAACATAAGCCATTTCAGCAGACCATTTGCCAAAGAAGTTTGAATTTATAGGGTGTTTTCGAATTCGTTGCTGGAAGGGAAGATATCTTATTTTAGATTGAATCGAGGAAGGCGAACGATTAATTGTTCGCCCCATTTCTTTATAAGTTAGCTTTCCTATACTTTCTTGAATGAACCTCAATTCCTCGTTCAACCAAGGGCGGGTGAACTGATTTGGCATTATAGTATTATAACAAGGCTGCAAATTATCTAACAAGATTAATTATCCGATTCACCGCTCACTGATTTGCTGATTTACTGACTCACCGACTCACTGATATAATACTCGCCATATGGTCAAATTACTTGATTTTTGGGCAGAGTGGTGCGGGCCTTGTAAATTCATGGAGCCCACACTCGAAGAAATCGAAAAAGAACTAAAAGGCAAAGTACAAATCGAAAAGATTAACGTCGACGAAAATCAGGAAATTGCAGCCCAACACGGCGTTATGTCTATCCCAACCTATATCGTCATGAAAGATGATAAAGAAGTGGAAAGAATCATCGGCGCGACCTCAAAAGAGAATTTGCTAAAGGCAATCTCTAAAAATGAGTAATCTCACGCCCTTCCTCGTTGCAAATTTCAAAGCAAATAAAAAAACTGGAGACGAAATCTCAAATTGGATTGATACTGTAAACGAAAAAGTTGAAGACTTTCGGGGAACAGTAATTATTGCTCCTCCCTACACGAATCTTGCACAAACAGATTGGAAATTAAAAAGCATCAATTCAAAAATTAAACTCTCAAGCCAAGACCTGTCCAAATTTGAACAAGGTGCCTATACGGGTGAGGTAACTGCAAGTTTACTATCCGACCTTTGTGCATACTCAATAATCGGTCATTCAGAGCGCAGACAAAATTTTAATGAAACAGACGAAGTGCTGGAAACTAAAGTTCAGATGGCGACTTCAGCAAAAATTCAGCCCATTTTTTGTATACAGGCAGTAGATACCTTAATTCCAAAAGGTGTCAATGTTGTCGCATACGAACCTATTTTTGCAATCGGAACGGGAAATCCGGACACACCCCAAAATGCGAAAGAAATTGCAAAAAAAGTTAAGGAAAAAGGGGAATATACGATTTTATACGGAGGCTCGGTTACAGCAGAAAATGTTAAATCTTTTTTGGAAGAGAATGTAATTGATGGGGTTTTAGTTGGTGGTGCAAGTCAAAATCCTCAATCTTTTGCAACAATAATAGAAGCAGCAAAATAATTTATGCGCACATATAGTGAGTCTCCAAAGAGCTCAACCAATCTGGTCAAAATTCTAATCCTGACAATTACAGCTGCAATTATTCTGTTTGCTGTTGCCAAAATCTTTCATATTGAGCGTTTTCTCCTAAGTGGACCAGGAAGTGTAATTCAGCTGGTTACAGGTTCTGGTATTAAATCCTATCATGGCAGAACCAACATCCTGCTTTTGGGAATCGGCGGCGAAGGTCACGACGGTCCGAATCTTTCAGACACAATGATTCTGGCCTCGATAGACAAAGAAGGCAAAGACCCGGTTTTAATTTCTATCCCGCGCGATCTGTGGGCACCAACCCTGCCGGGCAAGATTAACTCTGCCTACGCGATTGGCCAGGAAAAAGACGGCGAAGGCTTAAAACTTGCAGAAGACACAGTAAGCAAGCTGTTGGGTGTTCCAATTCACTATGGAGCCAGGATGGATTTTAGCGGTTTTGAGAAAGCAGTGGATACTGTTGGTGGTCTGGATATTGAGGTCGACAATTCCTTCACAGATTATATGTATCCGATTTCGGGCAAAGAAAACGATCTTTGTGGCTATAAAATCGAATATCAAGAAGTAGACGGAACCAAAACCCAGGTTGTGACTGGTGCAAGTTCATCTGCAATTCCGCTTTGGGAAATTACCGATGCGAATACCCCTTTTACTTGTAGGTACGAAACTCTAAATTTTCAAAAAGGCCCCCTTCACCTTGATGGTACAACAGCCTTAAAATTTGTTCGCTCCAGGCATGGAACCAACGAAGAAGGATCCGATTTTGCCAGAGCCGCACGTCAGCAAAAAGTAATTTTAGCGTTTCGCCAAAAAGTAATTTCTTCCCAAACACTTCTCTCGCCAACAACAATTGTTAGCCTAATTAGTACATTCGACAAATCGATAGATACCGACATTACAAACGACGACATTCCGCTTTTTATTAAACTTGGTCAAAAAATCGATCCTGCAACCATAAGAAGAGTGGTTCTGGACGCCGGCCGTAACGAAAGTGTTTTAGATGTTGGGGATGCAAGTAAATATAATGGCCAATACGTTCTGGACCCAAAAACAGACAACTGGACCGATCTTGCAGAATACGTTCAGGGAGAAATCTTCAAGCTTCAGGCAAAGTAATATCCTATAAATTGGGATTACTTTCCAGTAGTTCGTCATGAAATTCTGGTAGCGTGAAATAAAAAGTTGATCCTTTTCCGGGTTCACTTTCAACCCAAATTTTACCACCATGAGATTCGACAATAGATTTAGCTGTCGCCAAACCAATGCCTCTTCCTGCTGCAACAGCTTTTGAAAGTTCTATTCGAAAACCTTGAGTAAAAACCTTATCTAGATCTTCTTTTGGCATTCCAACTCCTTCGTCTTGAACAGAAAATTTAATTTCTCCGCCTCCTTGAGTTGCGGATACAACTATTGTGGAGCCATCGTTACTGTACTTATGAGCATTATTGAGCAAGTTTCTAAGAACAACATATATGGAACCTTCATTGCATTGAATAAAATCTACATCTTCGGGAATTTCTATTTTTACTGGACGCTCCTTAAACGTTTCAATTCTAAAAATTTCTACAGCCCTTTGAATTATTCTTTTTGGATTAGCTGGAATCAGTTCAGGCTCTCGACCGGCCACAATATCTACTAGACTTTTGTTAATCTCTATATTGTGTTCCGAATATAAAACTATCTCCCCAAGGCCGGAATCAATAGCATCATTGCCTAAGTTAGCAATTGTCCTCATAAGAATGCTGGCTGTACCAAGAACTATTGTGGGGTAAGGTCTATTCTCGTGGTCCCACTGGTCAACCCTCTCAAGAAGTCGTTGAATATTCTCGTCAGATTCTTGCTTTTGCTGTTCCAATGTTTGCATAGCCAAAACTTTATCGTGAACATCAATGGCAGCTCCGTACCAGCCCTCAATTTTGTCATTTTGAGTCATTGGCATTATTATCCATTCAACCCATTTATGAGTACCGGAATTTGCATCCATAAGACGAACGAAACTTCTTCTTAAACTACCTGTAGGATTAATATATGGTTGCATAACTAACCCGATATCTGCTGGATAAACCGCATTTGTCCAGCTTAACCCGTAAGAATCATCCACACTCTGGCCCGTACGATCAGTCCATGAAGGATTTTCTCCAAAGAATCTACCATTTGCATCCTGAATCCAAGAAACTTTGGCTACTTGCTCACCTGAAAAAATAAAACGCTCACGAGATAAATCTCGCGAGCTATCAACTTCACTCATAACGAAAAAGAATTGTAGGACAATTAATGTCCGTTAGCAAATTTAGGGATAAATAAAAATTTAAGATTCCTTGAAGGAAGTAACCAGCTTTAGGGTTCCAAATACAAAAAGGACAATTCCACCGACAAAAAGGAGATAAGTAATTTCTGTAGAACCTGCACTAGGCAATGAACCTGAAGTTCCGCCTTTTGGTGCCGAACTTGTGGCACTTTGTGCAAATGCGTTGGTAGCTAAAGCTAAATAGGCGAGTGTAGAAGAAACAACACTGGCGATCTTTGGCAGCTTTGACATCTTATATCTACTATAAGAAAAATACCCTTACTTGTCAATGGAAAACTTAAGCTTTTGCAGCGACAGCTTTAACCGCAGGTTTTGAGGTAGATTTAACCAATTTCGGAAGTCTCAATTTTAAGCGTGAGCTTTTAGATAATGAAACACTATTGAAGCAACTATTTCAATAGTAGTGAAGTTATCGCAAGGCCGATTTAAGCTATTTTAGGTTTGGAACTAACTTTAGTAGATTTAACTAATTTAGACAATCGGGACTTTAAGCGTGAGGCCTTATTCTTGTGAATAACATTAACCTTTGCTGCTTTGTCCAAAGCTTTATATACGGTAGTCAAAAGTGCAGCAGTAGGAGTCTTTCTAAAATCATGAATTGCTTTTTTGTAAGCATTTTTCCTCAGCAAATTGACAGCGGTCTTGCGCTTGTCTTGCCTGACTTTTTTAATTGCTTGTTTTATAACTGGCATAAATATAGAATTTCTAAGTATTAATTCTGCTTTCCCAAAATTAATTAATTAGACTAATTTAGAAGTGTATTCTATCATAAAATTTACAGCTTACAAATGGGACCCCGAAATTTGTAAAAATTTGGGGTTAATTTATTATGTTTTCAATTTTCAAAAATAGCGCTACTTTACTTAAAAAACAACAACAGGATATTCTTTCTGCCGCATTCGTAATCGCTTTTTCGGTTGCCGCGTCAAGACTACTTGGTTTAGTCAGGTATAGATTACTCGCCTCCTACTTCGGAGGAGATATCAAGATGCTCGATTCTTTTATCGCAGCATCCACAATCCCGGACGCAATTTTCGAAGTTTTAATATTTGGCACCATCGCGCTTGCCTTTATCCCTGTATTTTCCCAATATCTTGCCCAGGACCAGTTAAAAAAAGCTTGGGAATTAACCTCCAAAATGATCTCGCTTGGTCTTTTGGTTTTTGTGGTCTTTACAGCACTGGTAATAATTTTTGCTCCACAAATTGCTTCTCTTATTGCACCGGGCGTTATTGCAGATTTCCCGGAATCAAGAGCAATTATCGCCAGGCTTTTAAGAATCATGATTTTTGCAGAACTTTTTTTCGTATTCTCAATCTTTATTACCGGTATTTTGCAATCGTTTCAAAGGTTTACAATACCCGCCATAGCCTCAATCTTCTATAACGTCGGCATAATAATCGCAATCGTTTTTTTGTCACCGGTTTTTGGAATCTACGCACCGGCAATCGGTATGATAATTGGCGCACTTTTGCATCTTATTATCCAGATGCCAATGGCGCTTTCCTTGGGTTTTAAATTCAAGCTGGACATAGATTTCAGAAACCGCGACGTTCGCGAAATGTTTGCCCTTATGTGGCCAAGAACACTGTCGCTTGCAGTACTTAGACTTTCCGACATTATCAACATTGCCCTGGCATCGTTGGCAGCCGCAGGTACTATCGTTGCTTTCAACTTTGCCCAGGTTTTGCAACTTGCCCCAATCTCACTTTTTGCTGGAAGCCTGGCGCAGGCTGCTCTTCCTTCACTTTCCATCGAATTTAACAAGCAAAGATACGAACAATTCAAAAAAATATTTACAGAGTCTTTTCATCAGATTCTATTTTTAATCCTGCCCGCAGCGGCTATTTTGGCAGTTTTAAGAATTCCCGTAGTAAGGCTTGTTTTTGGAGCAAAAGAATTTCCCTGGGAAGTTACAGTTCTAACCGGCAGGACTCTGATTGCATTCTCAATAGGTATTGCAGCCCAGGCTACAAGTTTGCTCTTCTTAAGAGGGTTCCATGCACTTCGCGACAGCATGACTCCGGTAAAGATTAATGTGACAAGTGTACTAATAAATATTGTAATGAGCTTAATTTTGGTAAAAGTACTACATCTTTCCATAATTTATCTGGCAATGGCATATTCATTTGCCAACATACTAAATGCCACTCTTATGCTTTATTTCCTGGACAAAAAGGTAAAGTTCGACAAGAAAAATTTGCTCGAAGCTCCTGCAAAAATGGTTTTAATAAGTATTCTTACGGGGCTCGCACTCTACGTGCCAATGAAATTCTTAGACCAACTCGTTTTTGATACCACAAGAACATTCGGATTATTGCTCCTAACGTCAATTGCAACAATTGTTGGTCTTGGTGTTTACTTACTTTTGTCGATAATCCTTAAAATAAAAGAGGTTTCTATTTTTTACAACCTTGGTAAAAAAGTAATCATGCTTCCCTCAAAGCTTGTAAAACCCGCCCCAACTTCCATAGAAGCACAAGAAAACCCCTAGGGATATAGATCATAGAGATTCACAGACACAAGTTTAATTTAGGGTAAAACTTTAGAAGTTTCCACAATACTTTTTATCAAATCTGAATACTGCTCGGGTTTTCCAGTTGTAATACCAATACGCCTCGGGCTATTTCCTTTTATGTACAAATCATAATTTACACCCGCGTAATCAGAGCTGGGACCTGGAGCAATCAAGGTAGAGCAAGAGTAAAGAATTTTATCCTCAGAAATAATTTGTTTTACACAATCTTCTGAACCATGATCAACATTGTCTGGGTCGCCTTTTGGTGTGGAAATGCCTACCTCTACATCACCTAGTAACGATTCCCTACACATTCCCGACGGATTAGTCCTATTGGTGAGAATACAATTTAAAACATCATCAATTAACTGCTCACGATCAGCATTCCTTTCTTTTATAAAAACAATGTCTGCAAGCGCTTCATTTTCATCAGCCTTAACAGATCGGGGAAAATATTTTGTGGGATAATTAAAACTCACCTTTAGCAAACTATCTGTAAATTTTTCTTTTGGTGAGTTGTAGTCTGAATTGGGTAGTTTGTCATAAGGAGCAATAAGCTTTGGATATGCCCATTCATTCTCGTTGGAAATTTTATCCTCATTCTTCTGAAATACAAAAAAAACCAATAAAAATATAACCGACATGCAAAGCAAAATCACTAATAAGTTTTTGCTCGAATTAGACTTTTTCTTGCTCACAAGTATAACTATTTCACACTCGCAGATAGTTAATCAATCTCAATTTCTGATAAACTTAGCCTCATGAATATTCGCAACTTTGCAATCATCGCGCACATAGACCATGGTAAGTCTACGCTTGCTGATCGAATCATGGAGATCTGCAACGCAGTGGCAGCAGGCCATCTTGCTCAGATGCTCGACAGTCTTGAGCTAGAACGCGAACACGGAATCACAATAAAACTTAAAGCCATCCGGCTAAACTACCAACTATCAACTACCAACTATATACTGAATTTGATTGATACCCCGGGACACGTTGATTTTGCCTATGAAGTTTCAAGATCATTAGCATCTGTTGAAGGCGCAGTTCTAATTGTCGATGCAACACAGGGAGTTCAGGCGCAAACGTTATCAAACTTTAATCTGGCGCTGGAAGCAGATCTCACACTAATTCCGGTAATAAACAAGATTGATTCTCCTCAGGCAGACGTAGCAAAAACAACACAGGAACTTAAAGATCTTGGTTTTGCAGATCATGAAATTATTAAAGTATCGGCAAAAAGCGGCGAAAACGTAGAAGAGGTAATAAAAGCAATTGTTGAAAAAGTTCCCCCCCCACGCGCTACCGCCGACAACCTACAAGCTCTTATCTTCGATTCATCACTAGACCCTTACAAAGGCGTGATAGCAACAGTCCGAATGTTTAGCGGAGAAATAAAAGTAGGGGACGAAATATCTTTTGTGGCAACTGGAGCAAGAGCAGAAGTTCTCCAGGTTGGTTTTCTTGCACCAAAACCGACATTTGTGAATCAAATCTCATCAGGCGAAGTAGGTTTCATAGTCACCAACGTAAAAGATCTTCAGAAAGTAAAAGTAGGGGACACAATTACACTAACCAGAAACCAGGCAAAAGCACTTCCTGGCTACATGGATGCAAAACCAGTTGTTTTCCTTTCACTTTTCCCTTCCGACACCGCTGATCTTCCAAAGCTAAAAGACGGAATCGAAAAACTTAAGCTCAACGATGCATCACTAAGTTTTGCTCCAGAGTCATCAACAAGTCTTGGCCAGGGATTTAGAGTAGGATTCCTGGGTCTTCTGCATGCCCAGATTACCCAGGAAAGGCTGGAACGGGAGTACGATCTGGATTTAATCGCAACATCCCCATCGGTGAACTTTATACAGGACGGAGAAATGATAAATAAATCGCAGGACTTTGACCCAAATTCAAAAAATGTTCAGGAACCGTACGCAAAAGTTACAATTTTCTCACCGGAAAAATATTACGGAATAATTTCCAATCTTGTTCACGACAAAAGAGGAGAGATTGGTAACATTGAAAATCTTGGCTCTCTGCAAAAAATAGAAGCCAGCATTCCGCTTCTGGAAATTTTAATTGGATTTTACGATCAACTCAAAAGCACAACATCCGGTTATGCATCTTTGGATTTTGAGGTATCCGATTACAGAAATGCAGATTTGGTTAAGTTGGATATATTGGTAAATCACGAACCAATAGAAGGCCTCGCCCAAATCGTACCCAGAGAAAAATCAGAGGAAATCGGAAGAAAATTTGTAGATAAACTCAAAGATGCTATTCCAAGGCAACAAATTCCAGTCCCAATTCAGGCAGCAATAGGGGGCAAAGTCGTAGCACGCGAAACAGTCGCTTCATTTAGAAAAGACGTTACTGCCAAACTATATGGCGGAGATGTCACCAGAAAAAACAAGTTGTTAGATAAACAAAAGAAGGGAAAAAAACGCATGCGCAGATTTGGAAGCGTCGACATTCCCCAAGAAGCATTTTTGGCCGTACTTAAGATCTAATGCCAACCTGAACCTTCTTTGAATTTTGCCTTTAAATTATTGTCTCGCTATACTAAATATAGATGGCCACAAAAAATTCATCATTCTTTGATAGTTTAGAAGTTTATCCACAGGTTAAAATTGCCTTCCCTAAAAACCCAAACCGCATGTGGGCGTTTCCAATATTGGGTGGTCTCTTGAAAGTTTTTATTCTTATCCCTGTCTTTATCTGGTTAATGCTCCTTTCGATTTTTGATTTTTTCGTGATCATAATCAACTCGTTCATGGTCTTGTTCAGTGGTAAATACTGGGATTATTGCTATCAACTCAATTTGGGAATAATGAAGCTTTGGGCCAAAGTAATATTTTTCTTTGCAGGTCTTACAGACAAATATCCAAATTTCGACTTTAACACCCCGGACTTTTCTGTAGACATATCAATGCCAAAGGCACCCAATCGTCTTTTTGCCATTCCACTTCTGGGAATTTTTGCCAGGATAATTCTTCTAATCCCATTTGGAATTTACTCGACAGTTATTAACAATGCTGCAAGAATTGGTGTAGTAATTTCGTCCTTCCCTGTATTCTTTTCCGGAAAATATCCCCAAGGAACGTACGAGTTAACTGTTGATGCAATCCGACTTACTTTTGCACAACTATCTTACATAGTTGGTATAAAAGATAATTATCCTAGCTTCAAAATAGATCTTAAGAATAACAGAACCCTGAAAATTATCTTAATTATTCTTGGAGTACTCATCCTTCTGGCGCAATGGACCAGTGGTGACAAAAGAACGCAAAAAGTTAAATATTTGCAAGAACATCCGTACCAGAATAACTACCAAATTCCCCAAGGTCAGTATCGGTAACGTAAGGTATTGACAACTCTTAGCACTCGTTGTATATTAAGTGCTAACTTACTCTCATGGACTTAACAGATAGGCAAAAATCACTCCTTAGGGCAGTAATCGAAAAATATATCGAAACGGCAGAACCAATTGGTTCCGAAACTGTCGAAAAAGAAGCCAAACTTGGTGTTTCTCCGGCAACCATCCGCAACGAAATGGTCAGGCTCACTTCACTTGGTTATCTAAAACAACCTCATACATCAGCAGGCAGAATTCCAACCTCAATGGGTATGAAATTCTACGTCGATCAATTAATGGAAGAAAAATCTCTTTCTCTCAAAGACGAAGTAGCAATAAAAGAAGAGTTAAAAGATGACGATCACCAGCGCTTTGATCAGCTCCTAAAGCACACGGCAAGAGCACTGGCAGACCAAACAGGTTCCCTGGCCTTGGCAACAGACGAACAGGGAGATATTTATTCGGCAGGTTTGGCAAATATTCTGGATATGCCCGAGTTTTTCGATATCGACATCACCAAAACTGTTCTTTCGATGATCGAAAAGGTAGAACTCCTAAACCAAATTACAAACATGCTCGCACCGGAAGATCAGGTAAAAATCCTTTTCGGTGAAGAACTTGGAGTTCCGTTTCTAGAACCGTGCGGATTTGTTGTAACAAGGTATGCGATGCCAAATCACAGTGGAGTACTGGGGATAATTGGTCCAAACAGACTTAATTTCTCAACAGTTATCCCTACAATGAGATATTTCGCACAGTTGCTTTCCGAAATGCAAAGAGCATAAGCACCAATTATGAAAAAAACTAAAAACACTGCCCAACCTAAAGTCGACGAAAGAAATGAACAATTGGAAAGCCAGCTCAAGCGAGCGCTTGCAGATTATCAAAATCTGGAAAGAAGAGTAGAAGAAGAAAGAAGATTACTTTCAACTCTTTCATCAGCTCTAGTAATCGAAAAATTCTTGCCGGTTTTAGACAACTTAGAAAGCGCACAAAAACATTTAAACGACGAGGGATTGGAAATGGTCATGAAGCAGTTTAAAGACATACTAAATCAAGAAGGAGTGGTCGAAATTGAAGCCGAAGGCCAAACGTTCGACCCTCAGCTTCACGAAGCAATAGAAGTAAAAGAAGGAGAAAACAATAATATGGTTGTATCAACAGTTCGAAAAGGTTATAAAATAAATGATAAGGTTTTACGTCCAGCCCAAGTGGTTGTAGAGAGAAAGACCGAAAATCAAGAGTCGAAAGGAGATACTGTTCAACAAACAGAATTTTAAATTATTAATTTTAAATTTTTAATGAAATCTAAATGTTTTCAAAATATTTAAATATTTTCTTATCAATTTGAAAATTAGAACATTGAAAATTCAATTAAAATTAAAAATTGTAAATTAAAAATTAACTAATATGAGTAAAGTAGTAGGAATCGATTTAGGTACAACCAATTCATGTGTTTCTGTAATCGAAGGTGGAAAGCCAAAGGTTATCCACAGTTCAGAAGGAAGAAACACAATTCCGTCTGTAGTAGACCCAACTAAACACATAGTTGGCGACGTTGCCAAACGCCAAATGGTGGTAAACCCAAAAACCACAATCTTCTCCATCAAACGTTTAATGGGAAGAAAGTACAAAGACCCGGAAGTACAACGCGATATCAAATGGCTTCCGTACGAAATTAAAGAAGGTAGAGAAGGAATGGCTGTTGTTTCGGTCGAAGGCCACGACTACACACCGCAGGAAATTTCGGCAATGATTCTGCAAAAAATCAAAGCAGACGCAGAGTCTTACCTTGGAGAAAAAGTAGAAAATGCAGTCATCACAGTTCCGGCATACTTCGACGACGCCCAAAGACAGGCAACCAAACAAGCCGGAGAAATTGCAGGCCTTAAAGTAGACAGGATCATAAACGAGCCAACAGCAGCTGCACTTGCATATGGTCTGGACAAATCACACGCTCATACCATTGCAGTTTACGATCTCGGCGGCGGAACCTTCGACGTTTCCATCCTCGAGCTCGGAGAAGGTGTTTTTGAAGTTAAAGCAACCAACGGAGATACTCATCTTGGAGGAGACGACTTTGACCAAAAAATCCAGGAGTACTTAGCAGACGAATTCAAAAAAGAATCCGGAGTAGACGTCAAAGGAGACAGGCAGGCACTACAAAGACTTCGAGACGCAGCAGAAAAAGCCAAAATCGAACTTTCAACAACCCAGGAAACAGAAATCTCAATTCCATACTTAACTGCAGATTCTTCCGGTCCAAAACATTTGCAGCTTAAACTCTCACGAGCAAAGCTGGAATCCATAGTCGGAGATCTTGTAGAAAAAACCCTGGGCCCGGTTAAAGATTGTCTAAAAGACGCAAAGCTGGAATCCAAAGCGATAGACGAAATAGTTCTGGTCGGCGGAATGACAAGAATGCCGCTTGTTGTTGCAAAAGTAAAAGAATTCTTTGGCAAAGAACCAAACAAGAGTATTAATCCGGACGAGGTTGTAGCAATTGGAGCAGCAATCCAGGGCGGGGTCTTAACAGGCGAAATGAAGGAAATGGTCCTTCTGGACGTAACCCCGCTAACTTTAGGTATTGAAACTTTAGGCTCTGTCTCAACGCCGCTAATCCCAAGAAACACCACAGTTCCAACTTCCAAAACAGAAGTCTTCTCAACAGCAGCAGACAATCAAACTTCTGTTGAAATCAATGTATTACAGGGTGAACGTCCGATGGCAGTAGACAACAAATCTCTAGGAAGGTTTATCCTGGACGGCATTCCGCCATCACCCCGGGGTGTTCCACAGGTAGAGGTTACTTTTGATCTGGACGCAAACGGAATTCTAAACGTTAAAGCAAAAGACAAAGCAACAAACAAAGAACAGTCAATCAAAATAACAGGTTCTACTGGTCTAACTGACGAAGAGATCAAGCGGATGACCAAAGAGGCCGAAGAACACGCCAAAGAAGACGAGGTTAAAAAAGAAGAAATTGAAACCAGAAATAAAGCAGACGCCCTTGTCTATCAGGCAGAAAAAGCGCTCAAGGATGCAGGCGACAAGGTTCCTGCAGATGTAAAGGGAGAAGTTGAAGAAAAAATAAAAGCCGTAAAAGATGTACAGGAAAAAGGTTCGCCGGAAGAAATAAAGGCCAAAACAGACGAGCTTTCTGCAGTCCTTTCCAAAATAGGCGAATCAATGTATAAGCAGGAAGGGACAGAAGGTCCAAAGGGGCCAAAGGGGCCAAATGAGCCAAATGAAGATTCGACCTCTGGTTCATCTGACACTTCAACAAATGGCGACGTTCAAGAAGGAGAGGTAGTCAAGGAATAGTTGTACGTGACACCTTATACTTGACGCATGACACGCTAAAATGGCCCTCACAACAGACATCTTCACCCTTTGCGATTATGCAACAGTTTCCCGCGAGCAAAAACTTTCTGTAATTGGTATTTTTGACCAGTTTTATGTTGCAGATATTCCAACAAACTGGCCTAAAATGTTCTTAGTTGCAGTAATTTCTGGAGAAGCAAACAAAGAATACGATATTACTTTAAAAATCATTCCTCCGGCAAAAACAGAACAAGGATTTCCGGACAAAGAATTAAAAGTAACCCTTGGCCAAAACGGCAAGGCAAATTTGATAACAGAACTTGTCAATTTCCCGCTGCCACTTGTAGGAACTTACAAGGTCCAAATTACAGAAGGAAAAACCAAAGTTGGAGAGTAGGAATTTAAAGTAAACAAAACCACCGCCACGTATGGCGTTGACAAGGTCGTAAACTAAACCTCAAAGTTTATATAATACCCGCATGGCTACAAAACGTGATTTCTACGAAGTATTAGGTGTTTCCAAAAATGCTTCTGCCGACGAGCTTAAACGTGCGTATCGTCAAAAGGCCAGAAAACACCATCCGGACATAGACAAAACTCCAGGCGCCGAAGAAAAATTCAAAGAAATAAACGAAGCATATCAGGTGCTTTCCGACCCTCAGAAAAAAAGCGCATACGACCAGTTTGGTCACAGCGCTTTCGAACCTGGCGGCGGAGGTTTTGGCGGCGCAAGGGCAAGTCAACAGCAAGGTGGATACCAAACCTATACCTGGTCTGGCAATCCACAAGATTTTGGTGACTTTGGCGGTTTTTCCGATCCATTTGATATCTTCGAATCTATCTTTGGCAGTAGTTCACCATTCGGCCGTCAGCAAAGGCTACCACGATACGGTATCAACATAACCTTTATGGAAGCCATAAATGGCGTAACCAAAGAAGTGGAAATAGACCGCAAAAAACAAAAAATCAAAATCCCGCCAGGTGTAGACAACGGCTCCGAAATAAAATTCTCAAACTTCATCATAGTATGTCAGGTAGAACAAAGCGCAAAATTCAAAAGACAAGGCTATGATATTGTGACAGAACGCGAAATTACCTTTTCCGAAGCAGCACTTGGAACAACTTTAGATGTCGAAACGGTTTATGGTCCTGTCACAATCAGGATCCCCGCAGGAACCCAACCTGGTACTCAAGTACGTCTGAGGGGCAAAGGCGTCAAACGTCCTTCCAATCGCGGCCAGGGAGACCACTACGTAATAATCAGGCTTAAAGTCCCAACCAAACTTTCCAGGCAGCAAAAAGACCTATTGGAAGAGCTCGAAGAAACTTTTTAATGGAATATAAAAACCTCACCAAAAAAGTAAAAATTCCCGCACTTGGTCTTGGCACCTGGCATATGGGCGGTGATATGACGGCCGACTATTCTCAGGACGAAAAATATATAAGTGCAATTGGTTACGCTATTTCAAAAGGCATAAATCACATTGATACTGCCGAAATTTACAGCGCCGGCCACGCAGAAGAATTAGTAGGGGAGGCAATCAAGAAATACGACCGAAAAAAGCTTTTTATTACCACCAAAGTTTGGCCTAGTCATTTATCCCACGACAGGTTAAAAAAAGCATGTGAGGACAGTTTAAAAAGACTTGGCACAAATTATATCGACCTTTACCTCATCCATTGGCCCAATCCGCTTGCCAACATGGCAAACGCAATGAGCGCTTTAGATGAGCTAAAAAAAGAAGGCAAAATTAAAAACATTGGCGTTTCCAACTTTTCAATCAGTCAGCTGCAAAATGCTCAAAAACACACTAAGAACAAAATCGTTTGCAATCAGGTTAAATATAACCTTACAGACCGCGGGCCCGAGGATGGCCTTTTAGAATTTTGTCAAAAAGAAAATATTATCCTAACTGCCTACACCCCAATTGCCAAAGGAACTTTAAGCCAATCAAAAATACTAGAAACAGTTGCCAAAAAATACCACAAAACCCCAATCCAAGTAGCTCTTAGATACCTCCTGGAAAAACCAAATGTTATAGCTATTCCAAAAGCATCCACCAAAGAACACATCGACGAAATTTTTGGCGCACTTGGCTGGAAGTTAAAAAAAGAAGACCAAGATTACTTAGCAGAAAATTTTTAATGTCAGAATCACATAACACAAGCGAATTACCAGGAGTTAGACCAGAAATTATTCAGAGACTAGCTTTTGCCGACAGAGTCTTGGTTGGTGATTATGGTTTCCAGGAAGTTCCAGATATTGGGACAGAGCCTTGCGAAGAAGGCAGCCCGTTTTCTGGCGTTATTATCGACACAGAAGATAAAACTCTCACCCAGCAAGAAATTGATTTAACAAATCAGTGGGTGGCAAATCAATTAGGAGATGCAAAGACATCACGGAAATTAATTTCACCTGAAGGGGGCACAACTTTTGAAGTCTTTGATAAAGAATTACCAGGAGGTTACAGGATAGTAAAATCTCAGACCGAGGGCAAAGGCGATGCAACACTTCTTTGGCCTGAGGATGTTTTAGAATGGCAAATAGAAGCAGGATATGAATACACACGGGAAGGTTAATGAAAAGTGGCACAATGCAAATAGAATGCTTGCCCGCAATGCTTCGCATAGCGATGCAGGCGGGCCAAAAAACCCCACGATTCACCAACGCATCAACTGGCACATGCAGCACGCACTAAACTGCAACTGCCGTCCAATTCCGCAAAAGCTTTTAGAGGAAATAGAAAAAAGAAAGATTATGCTCGCCTGCTAAACAGATTTGTATTCAAAGCTACAATTGCCAGCATTATTAAACTTGCCCCAATTATCTGAAACGTCGTCGGGTATTCTCTGAAAAAAATTACTGCAAATAAAGGACCAAAAAACAATTCACTCGAGAGGACCACGGTACCCAAATGCAAATCAAAATTACTAAATCCCACAAGAGTGAAGTAGTAAACAGCAATTAAAGATAAGCCAAAAATTAATACAACCAGCCAGGATTCAATGGGCATATTCACAACTCCAAATTGTCCACTAGCAACTATCAAAACAAGAGAAAGAATCATGCCTCCCATTGCGTGCAGGGAAACCAAAACAAATTTATCTATCTTTTCGCCCAGATATTTTCGAAGACTATTTGAACCGGTATCGGCAAGCCCGGTACCAACTGCCAGTAAAAGTCCTTTAGATAATAAGCTGTTCACAGAAATTGGCCAGACGTAAATAACTAATCCGGTTAAAACTAATGTTAAGACCAGCAATTTTAGAGCAGTGAGTTTTTCTTTGAAAAATACAATTCCGACTATCAGGGAAGAAATCACTGATCCAAGGTAAACCCCAAAAACAGCCGTTATTATTTGCGTTTGCAAAACAGAAAGCACAAACAAAATTACTCCAATTGGGAAAAGAAAAGTAAAACCAAGAAGAATTAATTTAGAATGGCCCCTAAAAGAAAATTGCTTTTTCAGAACAAAAATTATCGCCAAAATCAAAACTAAGGCCACGAGGTTTCGCAAAAATATTTGTTGGTAGGCAGTTACGTGGCTACTAAGTAATCGAATATATATGCTAAAAGAACCAAAAATTATTCCAGTTGCAAAAAGTGCCAAGAAGCCTTTTAGATTGCGCATATCTCACCGCAGCTTAGCACATTTTTTTTACTTTGTTTGCAGTTTCTACTACAATTGCTTCAAATGAAAATAAAAATTAACCAACTAAAGCAATTAACTCAAAAAGCAATCCAAAATTATGGATACGCAAAACCGGAAACCGACATAATCCAAGAAATTCTTTTGTATGCTCAGCTACGTGGAAATAATCAAGGCATCGTAAAGTTAATAGGAAAAGGTATCCCAAAAAGAGAAAATTCAAAAAAGCCTAAAATCGTCAAAGAGACACCGGTGTCTGCGCTGTTGGATGGAAACAGGACTCATGCAATGTTAGTAATGAATTTAATGGTCGATACTGCGATTAAAAAAGCTAAAAAATCCGGAATAGGCATTGTCGGTAATTTCAACACTTCCGAATCGACAGGAGCATTAGGATATTACGTAAGTAAAATTGCACAAAAAGGTTTAATTGGAATTGCTTATGCATCTGCTCCATTCAAAACAACTGCTCCATACGGATCAACAGAAGCACTATTTTGCACAAACCCCATGGCGTATGGAATTCCCACAGAAAATAACCCAATTATTTTGGACATGTCTACTTCGGCAATGGCATATTACGGACTGATAGAAGCAAAAACAGCCAACAAGTTGGTACCGGAAGGCACAGGATATGATAAAAATGGAAATCCTACACAAGATCCTGCAGAGATTATGTCTGGTGCCCTAAAAACATTCGGCGGTCACAGAGGATCTGGACTAGCATTAATTGTACAAGTGCTATCAGCCGCTCTCGTACGTTCCGAGTCATTTAATAGCGACAGTAATAATGCAGGCAACATGATCATGGCAATCAATCCTGAAATACTAACGTCAAAAAAAGCTTTTACAAAAGAAGTATCCTCAATAATTAAACGAATAAAATCTGCCAAAAAGGTAAAAGGAGTATCCGAAATTCTTATTCCTGGCGAGCGCGGTAATAAATTTAATGAAAAAGTTACAAATTCAGGAGAAATAGAGATAGAAGATAATCTGTATAAAGAACTTCAAAAAGTTGCCAGCTAACTACTTAGATTTTTTCTACAATTGATACCACTTCTTGAGCGCATCCCCACGAAAGTGTAAAACCTGCTCCGCCGTGGCCGTAGTTATGGACCACAGTTTTTCCTGAAAAGTTTTCAGCCTCTAGCCTGACTTCTGGCCTTGCAGGTCTCAGTCCAACCGTCTCGCCAATAATTTCAACATTTTTAAACACCGGATATAAATTACCAACTTTTCTTAATATATCTTCTCTGTCTTTTCCATCTACTTCTAAATTCCAATTGTTAGCCTGTGTTGTTCCGCCCAATACGATGTCATTTATCCTGGGAATAATAACTGCCAAGGCATTTGGTCCTGCATTATCGGCAACAACCTTATTGAACCCATTTGACTTTACTCTTATCATTTGCCCTCTGACTGGATAAACACTTTTATCACCAAACAAGTCGCGAGAACCTAACCCCGTGCAATTAACAACAATGTCATAATCTTCAAACGCAGCGTTAATACTCTCAACATTTTTTTGAATAATCTCCCCGCCTAAACTTTTAAGTTCATTTATTAAATAACCTACATAAATTGAAGAGTCCATTAGTACTCCCTCAATTTCAAAACCATCTATGTACCCAGGAGGCAAATCCTCCTTAGCAGCTCGTTTAAAGCTGACGGCCTCCTCCCACCACGGGTCGGGTTGTTTTGAAGTGTACAGCTCAATTTCTCTTCTTTTTATACAACCAGTGTTTGGTTTTCCGACCAATTCTTTTTCCAAATAGGCGAGCGAAGCCTTTCCCCACTTTATAACTTTGTCTTTAGGGTCACAGAGGTAGGGAAACCAAGAAGCACCTGCCTTACTTGAAGTTATATTAGGCGGTAAATCTTTGGCCCAGATTGTTACTTCAAAACCTTGTTTTAAAAGTAATATTCCAGTGGATAAACCGGATACGCCTGCTCCTAACACTAGAATTTCTCGTTTTTTCATTGCCCCATTATAACTTTTTGATATAAAATCAATTCACAATTAACCCATAGTTTGACAATTTGAATTACTTGACTATAATTTGGGTATGGCAAATCATGAAATGGCTCCTCAGATCCATGCGGGTATTAATATTGTAAACGAGCTACCGGTTGAGTGGCGGTCAGAGCTTTTAAGAGGAATTAGAAAAGCGGCCGTTTTGCATATAACATACCTTAATGACATCACATCAAGAGAAGACGATTTTACCGGCCGAGAATTTCCTACAGTTGTTGCAACAGGTAGTGCATTGGTCGAAGAGGTGCCTTGGCTTGAAGAATTTTGTAGGCAGCATTTGGCAGAGAGAGCCAGTTATCTATTTAGAGAAGAAATCGTTGTCGTTGATGGACTAGATGGAATCATCACTGGAAATGTATTTGGGCCGGATATGCGCATGGAATCACATCGTGATTCTTGGCACGACGGAGGAAATGTCTATATTAAAGAACCATGGAATAAAAAAGGGGGATTGTTGGTAGTTGCCGCAAATCCAGATGCACGAACATATAACCAAATTGTTGAGAATCCTGAATTCACCGTGTACCCGACCGAAGGAACATTTTCTCTAGTTGCGTTAGCAGGGCGCGCTCACACAGTAACACCAGTAGGACGTTCATCTTTTGGGGGAGAAGCGAGGATGAGGTACGTATTGAGGAGTGGTGTATTTAAAATCCCAGATATAAAAAGTGAGGAATTTTGGGATAAATCTCGAGTGTCTTTAAACATTAACTTTATGGTTAAAGGTCAAACAATCGAGGAAGCATCAGATTACGGGAATACAGCAGGTTACGTCCACGGAAAGAAATAAGTTTTTTACTTTCGTGCTAGTATTCATTACAATTGCGTCAAATGAAATTTAAAAAGGTTTTGGCTATTGGAATAGATAAATCCCAGTTAGACGAAAGTAGTTGGGCAAAAATCCGAGCCAGTAGTTCTGAAACAATGTTTCTTAAACCAGATGATCCTAAGGTAAATCTAGAACTAAAAAATACTGATTGCTTGCTCGTGCAATTCAATAAAGTAGACAAGTCAATAATTGATCAATCACCAAACCTAAAGTATATAGGAGCACTGGCAACCGGTGTGGGCGGAATTGACACAAAATATGCTGCCTCTAAAAAAATCGTAGTCACAAACATTCCAGGGTACAGCACGGAATCCGTTTCAGAGTTTGTAATAGCGGCACTATTGGAAAATATGAGAGAAATCTCCAGAGCTAAAAAGGAATCTAAGGAGGGAAACAGATCAGAATCTGGTTTCATAGCCTCTGAAATTAAAGGAAAAAACTTCGGAGTCATAGGTCTTGGTCGTATTGGCAAAAGAGTTGCAGAGCTCGCACAAGCCTTTGGTGCAGAGGTTTCATACTGGTCAAGAGAACGAAAAAAGGAAGCGGAAAAAAATGGCATAAAGTATATAGCCTTAGATCGTATTTTAACCACATCAGATATTTTATCTATCAATCTAGCTTCAAATAACAACACAAAAAATTTCCTCAACGAAAAAAGAGTAAATAAGATTAAAAAAGGCGCGATTTTAATAAATACAGCACCGATGGAGTTAATTGATATAAATGCTCTTGAAAAAAGACTTAAAGGTAGTGATTTTACGTTCATCTTTGATCATACTGATATTGGTGATGTTGAAGATTCGGATCTAAAAAGGCTCCAAAAGCACAATAATTGCATTACTTATCCGGCGATAGGATATATCTCAAGCGAGGCAAAAAGAGCAAAACAAGAAATATTCATTAATAATATACAGGTATTTTTATCTGGTAAAACAAACAATAGAGTTAATTGACTCACTGAGTCTATTCTGTTAGAATCCACTCAGTTAAAGGCGCATAGGCGCCTTTTTTTAAACACAATGGCCATACAAGCACGAACAGAATTCGCATCAGCGCTAAACCAGGTTTGCTCCGAGCGTGGAGTCGAACCGGAAGTCGTAATAGATTCCATAAAACAGGCAATTTTAGCAGCCTACCGCAAAGATTACGGAGATCCGGAAGGGATCGATGTCACACTCGACGCAAATTCCGGTGAAGTTACCCTTAAAAAGGGCAAAGAATTAGTCACTCCACCAGGTTTTGGCCGAATTGCTGCTCAAACAGCAAAACAGGTTATTTTGCAAAGAATCAGAGAAGCCGAAAAAGACGCCATAATGAGCGAATATTCCGGCAAAGTAGGCACGCTGGT
>DATIHT010000007.1:0-4089 GCA_035480415.1 Saccharimonadales bacterium (SeqCode)
CAATTACCGCCTTGGGGACCATAAGCGCTGCTCCAGTTAACCAATCTACTTCGTGCTCCTTTTGGTAAAAACTATCATGGTCTATATGGTACGGCCTTAATAACTGCCCGAGGGGCAGATCGTCAATAAAAGTCATCCAAAAGAGTATTCTAATTAAATCTGGCTGAAAACCGGCTGATTGTTGAATTGATCTGTCTGGCTTTAGAATCTTTGGTGCAATTGCGCCCAAATTGGGAATTTCTCGTGCTCGTTTAACTAAGTTTTTTATTGACTCATCGACAAGGTAGGCATCGGAATTAAAAAGGAAGACAAATTCTCCTTTTGCGATTTTGATTCCCTGGTTATTTGCTGTTGCAAAACCGAGATTATCTTTGTTTTCTATTAGATTTACCTTTGGGAACTTATTTTTTACAATTCTCTGGCTGCCATCTGTTGATCCATTGTCTACAACTATTACTTCGAAAGTTATCCCTTTTGCATATTTATATAAGGAAGCAATTGCCTGCTCTGTAAGTTTTTTTGTGTTCCAGTTAACGATGATAAAAGAAACGTCCATATTATTAATCCCTATTCCTTACGTAATTATAAGAAGTTGAGATAAAGACTCCGGAAAAAACTATCACGCTTCCTACAATTAAACCAAGTGTAGGTTTTTCACCAAAAAGGAAGGCGCCCCAAATACCTGCCGCTATTGGGTTGACGTATGTAACGAGTGACGCAATAAAAGCTGAAGTTTTTTTAATAAAGTTTTGAGAGAGAAAAATAAAGAACGTGGAACTTACCGCTGATCCTAACAAAGCCAATTGTTGTGAATAATTTGTTGGGAAATGTATAGTTTTTTGATTAATTTCAAAAATAACAAATGGGGCGGAAATCAGAAATGCGATGAGTATATTTGTAAAAGTAAGAGAAAGAATAGATATATCTTTTATGATTTTTCTTGTTAACACAACGTAAGAAGACCAGATAAACATCGCTGTTAATATTAGAAAATTACCAAAAGGTTGACCAAATGACTTTAAATCTCCAGTTTTTATTGAACCTTGGATGAGCAGCGATATGCCGATAAAAGTAACGATAAGGCCAAAAACTTGGTTCATTTTTAATTTCTCTTTTAGAAAAAAATAGCCTAGAAGTGCGACTACGACTGCTGTTGGAACGTATATCAGCTGTGACATTAATGCTGATGTGTATCGAACACCAGTTGTAAAAAGCAAAATATTTACTGCCAGGAGCATACTTGAGATTACTGTGTGAGGTAACAATTTTTTAGGAATTTTAATTTTGGACCTTATGACGAAAGGCAAAAGCAAAATTACGGAAATACCTAAGCGGATGGAAACAAGTAAGAATGGCGAGGTGCCAAGATCTGCGTATTTAATAAGAGAACCAGTAGTCCCACCCAGCATTCCTATCAAAAGAAATGTTAAAAAGATCATTGGAAGAGTCTCGCCCTGCCTAATTTGTAATGGAGGTCTTTGTTTTTCCGCTCCCCTATTTTTGCAGCTGGCACTCCACCGACAATTTCAAAATCCGCAACATCTTTTGTAACCACCGCACCGGCTGCAATTACAGCACCTCTGCCGATTTTAACCCCGGGTAAGATAGTTGCCCTTGGACCAATAAATACATAATCTCCAATTTCGACCGGTTCTTCTATTGGGTCAAAACCTTCCGATTTTAAATCGTGTTCGGAATTGTAAATTAAAACCTGAGAAGCAATGTCGACGTTATTCCCAATTGTTAATTTAGCCCGGCCGTCTAAAAAACAGCGATCCCCAATTATTGTTCCATCGCCTATTTTTATATTGGCCGGGTAATAAAACCTCGTGCCCATATGAATAAAACTGTTTTTGCCTATTTTTACTCCGCAGATTCTGAAATGAAGTTTCCTTATAGAATGAAACGGCACAAAATAAGACACAAAATTTAGCTTCATCAAAACTAGATCAAGATAAATATTCAAAAGCCTGTTTAAGATTTTTTTTATTGCTTGGTCGCCTGTGAGTTCCTTGCCCATTCGATCTTTCATAGTTTAAGTTTACTATACTTTAGCAGTTATGTGACTGATGTATACTATTGGGCCCGAGTATAGAAAAAGGGTAATTCTTCGCCATGTTTTTGCAAAAAACCGTGGCGAGAAAATCTTGCTAGAAGACTTGCTGCCCGAATAGAAGATATGTTCAATTTCGCTCTTAATTCCCTGGTTGTAATTTTTCCGTTTTCGGGCATAACTGCTTTAATATCTTCAAAAGAAATCTCTTTTGTGCTTAATATATTAGGTTTGCGCCCAGTTTCTTCGACCGTCGCAGTAAAACTATAACCTACATAAGGCTCTGTCACTATATATCTGGGGTTAGTTGGATCGTCTTCTATCTTTTCCCTTAATCGTGAGACTCTAACCGTCACAGAGCTCTCGCGCGCATTTTTAGAATCCCAGACTGACGAAAGTAATGCATCCCTTGAAAAGGATGCTCCTCTATTTTTTGCAAGGTAAACAAGAAGATACATTTCATCTCTCGTTAACGGAATTATTACACCGCTTTTTTTCACCTTGTAGTTCCCAACGTCTATAGCCAGATCACCAACCCTTACAGTATCTTCTTGTGGTTTTTGTGCTTCGATAAAACGAACCGCACTATTAATATAGGCAGGTGCGAGAGTCGGATCGAAAGGCTTTTGTAAAAATAGTACTGCTCCTTGGTCCAAATGGCGAATTCTCGAGCGATCTGTATTGACTGCCGAAACGGCAACATAGTGCATCTGGTCAATACCATCACGATTGCCAGGATCAAACTGGTCAACATCAAGAAAAAGCAGGCTATAATTTGCGCCTTTTGCAAAAGATCTCGCGTCCTCGATATTTCTTGCCACGTCTAATTTATAGCCAGTCTCGGTGGCATATCTGTTTAGTTCGAATCTAAGTTGAGGATCCTGCGAGAGGAGGAGATATGTGCGAATTTTGATAGGCTCATTTTCTCCCGCCAATAGTGGTGTTTGACGTTCCACGGGCAAATTATAGGTTGTGGTGAAACTTTAAGTCAATTTTTTGCTTTTTCCAAAACTTTTATGGTTTCCTGGGCACACTTTTCCCAGGAGAAGCGTTTGATATTTTCTTGTCCTTTTTTGGTGAACACACTTCTTAACTTTTCGTCTGTAAGCATGACAATTATTGCAGATTCAATGTCTTTTACGTTTGTGGGGTCAAATGTTAAAGCACTGTTGCCCACTATTTCCGGAAGACTGGATGTGTTAGAAACTACAACAGGCACGCCGCAAGCCTGAGCCTCGATTACAGGTATGCCGAAGCCTTCCCAAAGAGAAGGATTAACGTAAACCTTGGCACCAGAGATTAAGGCCGGCAGATCATCGTCTCTTACAAAATCCGTGAAGATTACTTTGTCTTGAAGTTTTAATTCTTTAACTTTTTCAAATATAGAATCATATAGCCAACCTTTTTTGCCAGCAATTACCAACCCCACCCCACTCAAGGTCGTTCCTCGTCCGAAGGACGAGGTGCGACCTTTTGACAGGTTTGCGTATGCTTCTATCAATCTTTCGATATTTTTGCGCGGCTGAAGTGTACCGACAAAAAGGATATAGTCGCCACCTATTTTGTATTTCGACTTTACACTTTCCACTTTTGATTTTGACTGTGGTTTGAACCTAGCCTGGTCGTAACCTTCGTAAGTAACACTGATTTTGGAAGCTGGGACGTTGTAGTTTTTAATGATGTCTTCTTTTGTTGATTGTGATGGAGCAATAATGTGTGTTGATTTTTCTATTGAATATTTAGACCAATTGGTAAGTTGCATTAGATCGTTTTTCTTAAAAAGCTCCGGGAAGTGCAGATACGAGAGATCGTGGATAGTAACTACATACGGTACTTTGGAAAAACGTGGACCATAATGTGCAGTTGAGAAAAAAACATCTATTTTTGGGCCTATTGTTAATTTAACCGGTAGTGCGAATTGCGTCCAAAGTTTTTTTGGCCCAAAAACATAATATTTAAAATTTGTTGTTTCTTTGGGAAGATTTAATTGCGGCTTTTCTTTTAGAAAAACAATGAATTTGTGGTTCTTGTTTTTT
>DATIHT010000008.1:0-15216 GCA_035480415.1 Saccharimonadales bacterium (SeqCode)
AGAAAATCTGCATGGGAACATTACCCTGCCGGCTGCCCTTGAGATTGTGACATTCCCGTCTTCCATCGGCTGACGAAGAGCTTCCAAAACGTGTCTTGGAAATTCCGGGAATTCGTCCAAAAACAACACGCCTCTGTGGGCCAGAGAAATTTCACCTGGTTTTGGCACGTTTCCTCCTCCAATTAACCCGATGTGACTTGTTGTGTGGTGAGGACTTCTAAAAGGACGGGCAGTGATTATCGGATCTTCCACTGAAAGAGGATTGGCAACAGAATAAATTTTGGTAACTTCTAAGCTTTCTTCAAACGTTAATTTTGGCAGGATAGTTGCAAAGGTTCTGGCCATTAAGGTTTTGCCCGCGCCAGGCGGGCCTTTCATCAAAACATTATGTCCACCGGCAGCTGCAATCTCCAGTGCGCGTTTTGCACTTTCCTGGCCTCTGATGTTTTCAAAATCGTATTCTGATTCTTCTTTATTTTTGTAGACTGCTTTTTTGAATTTTGCAGCAATTATAGATTCCCTGTTTTGGGCAGGCAGATTCTGCGTCGCGAAGTGTTTAAATAGTTGTTTAAGAGATTTAACAGGGAATATTTTTAATTTGTCGACGCTTTGAGCTTCTTCTAAATTGTCTCCAGGGATGAAAATATTTGTGAATTTTTTGTCGCGTGCCATTATTGCACAAGGCAAAACACCCCAGATTCTTCTAAAGCTTCCGTCCAGGGATAATTCTCCTAAAAATACAGAATCTTGCAAATCTATTTGGGGTAATTGCTCTGATGATATTAAAATTCCAAGCGCTATTGGTAAATCGTACGCCGGACCTTCTTTGGGTAGATCTGCGGGCGCAAGGTTAACTGTTATTCTTTTGGCAGGGAAATCACAACCGGAATTTTTGATAGCTGCCCTTACTCTTTCTTTGGATTCTTCTACCGCTTTGTCTGGCAAACCAACAATAGTAAAGCTGGGAAGCCCCATTGCGGCAATGTCCACCTCTACAGTAATTGGAACCGCATCAAGACCAACAACTGCGGCGCTAATTATTTTGGCTAACATGTTTTTAGTCTGGAGTTTTTCACTTTTGTAAAAAGGCTTTGAGTTTTTGGAGCGCTTTTGCCCGATGTGAAACTTTATTTTTTTGCTCCGGAGTGAGTTGTGAATAAGTTTTGCTATACCCGTCCGGCACAAAAATATAATCAAACCCAAATCCGTTTTTGCCTCGCTTTTTGGGAATTAAATGACCTGTAACTTCTCCTTTAAAAATTTTGAGTGATTTACCGTCATATATTGCAATTGCGTCGGTTGCTTTAGTTTTGGTATTTTTTCCTTTGATTAATTTTACAGTTCCTTCTTCTCCAATTGTTTCCAGAAAGAACTTTACAAATGGTCCTGGTAATCCACCAAGCGCTTCGATTTCTAAACTAACGTCTGTTACTAAAACAGGCTTTTTTACTTTATCGTAGGCGGCTTTGGCTTTTGCAGTTATTACTTCGTCTAAATCTAAAGATTGGATTTCCGCAATATCTAAATTTTTGGCCTGGTGGTTTGTACCGAGTATTTGGTTTATTTCTCTAACTTTTCCGGGGTTGCTGGAAACTACCACCAGATCGGAGAGGTTAAACTTACTCATACTCTATGGTCGCAGGAGGTTTTTGGGTAATATCGTAAACTACGCGGTTTACACCCCGGACTTCGTTAACAATTCTGGAAGAAATCTTTTCTAATACTTCAAATGGAATTTTTGACCAATCCGCAGTCATAAAATCTGACGTGTCTACAGACCTTAGTGAAACGATATAGGAGTAAGTTCTACTGTCTCCCATTACACCAACTGATTTAACCGGGAGAAGAGCCGCTAGTGCCTGCCCTACCTTGTCATAAATTCCATTTTCTTTGAGTTCTTCGATAAATATTTCATCGACCTTCTTCACAATTTCTAGTCTTTCTTCTGTTACTTCACCAACTATTCTTATGGCAAGACCTGGTCCTGGAAACGGGTGGCGGTTAACAAACTCTTTTTTTATTCCGAGCATTACACCGAGTTTTCTGACTTCGTCTTTATATAGATCTGCAATGGGCTCTAGTACTTCTAGTTTTAATCCTTCTGGAAGAGTTACATTATGATGACTTTTTATTTTATCCGCGTGCTCTGTTGGCTGTGCCGATTCTATTCTGTCCGGGTAAATTGTTCCTTGCCCCAAGAATTTTACGTTCCCAATTTTTCTTGCTTCTTCCTCTAAAACTTTAAAGTAAAGTGTGGCAATGGCTTTTCTTTTTTGTTCGGGATCGACGATTCCTTTTAGAGCTTTGATAAACTCTTTTGAGTAATCTGCAATTTTAAAATTCTGGAAGTTTACTGCTTTTGCAACGTTTTTAAGATCCTTGATATCATAGGTTCTCAAAAGGCCTGTGTTTATAAAAAGCAGGTGGAGATTTTTAGAAGAAGCTTTTTTTATTAGAGTCGCTGCTACAGTTGAATCCACGCCGCCTGAAACTGCCATCAGTACTTTATCATTGCCAATCTGTTTTTTAACATTTTTTACAATTTCGTCTTTTACTTGAGTCAAATTCCAATCTGGAGTTATTCCAGAGACTTTGTAAAGGAAATTTCTAAGAATATTATTACCAAGTAATGTATGGGAGACTTCTGGGTGAAATTGAATTCCATAGATTCTTCTTTCAGAATTTTCTATTCCGGCATTCTCAACAATACCAGTTGTGGCAATTGATTTAAAATTCTTTGGTAATTTATCAACTGCATCACCGTGAGAAAACCACACATCTATGCTTCTATGTTTGGTAATTCCTTTAAATAATTCTGATTGTAAAGTTATCTTTAGCTGCATACCTCCAAACTGTTTCTTCTGATGATTGGAGACCTTTCCACCTAGTTGGAAAGCGATTAATTGCATTCCATAGCAAATTCCCAAGATCGGGATTCCTAAGTCATATATTTTTGAATCTGGAATGGGGGCATTCTTCTCGTAGGCGGAGAAAGGGCTACCGGAAAGTATTATTGCTTGTGGGTTAAGTTTTTTGAGTTCTGATATTGATATATTTGGGGATACCAGTTCACTTTTTACCCCGAGATCTCTTACTCGTCTTGCAATTAGATGTGCGAATTGTCCACCAAAGTTAAAAACTACAACCATATTTATGCCAGTTTAGAAAGAGCGATTAAAATTCTTTCTTTTGGTTCTTGCGACATGTCGATTTCGAATTTTTCCCCTGTTAGCATTTCGTATGCCTCGATATACCTTTTGGCAATTTTAATTATTAAATCGTCCGGCATTTTGGGAGCTTTGCCTTTCCCGGTATAACCCTGTTGTTTAAACCAGAGCCTCATGAATTCCTTGTCGAAATTTTCTACCTCATCGCCCTTTCTAAATTTTTCCTTGTAGGACTTTTTAAGCCAATATCTGCTGGAATCCGGTGTGTGTATTTCGTCTATTAAAATTAACTTTCCGGCTTTGTCCAGACCGAATTCATATTTAGTATCCGCAAGAATAAGCCCTGCTTTGTCTGCTATTTTGCTGCCTCTGTCATACAAGCTCAAGGCAGCTTTTTCTATTTGTTTCCAGATTTTCTGAGATATCAGATTCTGAGCAATAATTTCTTTTGCCGTAATTGGCTCGTCATGACCACCGGCGCCTGTTTCTCTTGTGGTTGGGGTAATTACAGGTTTTTTTAACTTCTGATTTTTAAGGAGACCTTCCGGAAACTTTATTCCGTAGATTGTTCTTTTGCCCTCTGAATATTGACGCCAAAGAGAAGTATCCGTAACACCAGTTATGTATCCTCTCACTATTACTTCTATTGGCAGAGCCTGACATTCCGAAACTAACATTACGTTTGGGTCGATTACTCCAATCATGTGGTTTTGAATTACGTCCCTTGTTTTCTCGAACCAAAATTCCGAAAGCTTTGTTAAAACCGCACCCCTGAATGGAATAAACCCTAAAACCTTATCAAAGGCGGAAATTCTGTCTGTTGCTATCAAAATTCTCAGTCCGTTTCTTATGTACCAATCCCTTACTTTTCCGCTTTGCCTTTTACCAAGCTTTGGGATTGGTATTGTGTTAATTGCTTTTGAGATATTATCTTTTAAAATTTTGTCGCTTATCATTTTTGTTTTAAATATTCCCTGTAACCTACTTTTTCTAATTTTTGCGATTTTTCCTGTACAGATTTTTCCATATCGTTTTTATACTTCTCGACTTTTTGTGATAGCGCTTTGTCTTCCAGCGCCAGTATTTGAAGCGCCAAAAGTGCCGCGTTTGTCGCGCCGTTTATGGCAACGGTTGCCACTGGTACGCCTGGAGGCATTTGGGCAATTGAAAATAGGGAGTCTGCACCGTCTAGAGATTTTGTTTTAATGGGCACTCCGATTACCGGCAAAATTGTAATTGCTGCGGTCATCCCAGGTAGGTGTGCTGCTCCTCCTGCTGCTGCAATGATTACCTTGATTCCTTTTTCTTTTGCTTCTTTGGCAAAGCTATACATTCTCTCCGGAGTCCGGTGTGCCGATACAACCGTAAGTTGATATTCCACCCCAAAATCATCCAAGACCTGACCTGCATCTTTCATCACTTCAAGATCTGAATCACTTCCCATGATAATTGCTACCTTTGGATTTTGTTTACTCATATTGTTATTGCCTTTCTTGCTGCTTCTGCTTTTTGGTTGGCTTCTTTTATTGTTTTACCAAGTGCCGTTATGTGACCCATTTTTCGCTCTATTTTTGTTTCACCTTTTCCATAGATATGGACAAAAACACCGTTTACCTTTTGCGCTTTTTCTATACCTGCTGGAGTGGCTTTTGCGTTTCTTTCTCCCAGGATGTTGATCATAACTGCGGCTGGTACTTTCATTTTAGTAGATGCGAGGGGTAATTTACATACGGCTCTTACATGTTGTTCGAACTGCGATGTTTTACATGCTTCTATCGTGTAGTGTCCACTATTGTGAACTCGCGGTGCAATTTCGTTAATTATTATTTCGTCTTTTCCAGTTAAAAACATTTCTATTCCAAATAAACCCGCCCCTTTTAAGTTTTTAATAACTTTCCTTGCAATGACTGTTGCCTTTTTTGCTACGCTTGGGCTAATTTGTGCCGGTGCGATGACCTTGTGACATATATTGTTTTTCTGAATTGTTTCCACTACCGGATAGGTTTTTATGTTTCCTTTTGTGTCCTTTGCAATTTGGATTGCAAGTTCTTTTTTGAAGTTAACAAATTGCTCCGCGTAAAGTTTTTTGCCTTTGAGCTTTTGCAGGGCTTTTTTAATATCTGCCTGACTGTGGATTACAGCATTTCCTCTTCCGTCGAATCCATGCATTCTTGTTTTTAACACGATAGGGTATTTAAAGGTTTCGATTGCGGTTTTGATATCTTCCTCTGTATTGATGGTTGCAAAGTTTGGAGTTGGAATATTATTTTTTTTGAGCATTTGCTTTTGGAGAAGTTTGTCCTGAATAATTTCGAGGGTTTCTCCTAATGGTTGTACCTGCTTGCCTTCTGTTTTTAACTCTTTGAGCACTTGGGCATTTGCCCCTTCGATCTCAAACGTAAGGTAATCTACTTCTTTTGCAATTTTTCTTACGCTTTTTTTGTCGGTGTAATTGCCTATTATTTGTTTGTCTGTAATTTGGCCGGCCGGACTTTGAGGTGTGGGGTCAAGAACAATTGTTTTAAGTTTTAATTTATGGGCGGCCTGGACTAGCATTCTTCCCAATTGTCCGCCGCCAACTATTCCAAGGGTTTTTTGGTTCATAGAGCTGCCTTTCTCACCTTTTGTGAGATTTGGGCAGATATTTTAGGTGCAAGACCGATGTGTTTTGTAAAATCTAAATGCTTTGCAATTTCTTTACCATTTAGGTATTTGGCGATGTTTTTATCCGACAATAAATTATCAAAAAGCGGATTTTTCCCGTTAAGGTTAATTCGTTCATACGCTTCCAGTGCATGATTTCTTAATATTTCATGAAACTCCTGGCGGTTTGCTCCTTTTTGAACAGCCGATATCAGAACCGGTTCGATTGCTGCAAATGGTCCGTACAATTCCAGGTTTCTTTTGATGTTTGTTTCATTTACTACTAATCCTTCCAGGATTGTTTTTGTGGTGTTCAATATTTCATCTGTTGCAATAAATGCATCCGGGATGATTAACCGTCTACTTGCCGAATCGTCCAGG
Source organism: Saccharimonadales bacterium (SeqCode) (assembly GCA_035480415.1). Classification (GTDB taxonomy): domain Bacteria; phylum Patescibacteriota; class Microgenomatia; order Curtissbacterales; family GWA2-41-24; genus DATIHT01. The sequence continues at coordinate 6,192 of DATIHT010000008.1, forward strand.
GTTCTTTCTAAGAGAGAGTGCGCAGCGTTATCCCAAGCAACCTTAGAAAGTGAAACAATATACCTGGCCAGTGAGCAAATTTTTTCTGCTCTAATTGGGTTTCTTTTAAAAGGCATTGCCGATGAACCCACCTGGTTTTTCCCAAATGGTTCCATTAGTTCTCCGAAGCCTTGAGATTGAAGTATCCTAAGATCGAAAGCGAATTTGTAAAGACTTTGAGCAATTGATGAAAGAAGCACGAGCATAAGGTAATCCATTTTTCTGGGGTATACTTGTGTTGCAGCGTCGAATGCATCGATGCCGAGCCCTGCCATTACCTCTTCTTCCATATTCATTACCTTTTCTCCTAAAAGTGCAAAATAACTGGCGTACGTGCCAACTGCCCCTTTTGTTCCTTTCCCCTTCACTTTGCCCCTGACAAAATTTAATAAATCCAGATCGGTTAATAAGTCTTGAGCATAGATTCCGAATCTGTAACCGAGGGTTGTTGGTTCTGCCGGTTGTAAGTGAGTATAAGCCATACAGACAAAATCTTTGTATTTGTCTATTTTGTCTGCAAAAAGTATTAAATTATCTTTGATGCTTTTTTCTATAATATCTAAGGCCTTTTGAAAATTCACCGCGTCTGCGTTGTCTTCGATGTCTTGAGAAGTTGCACCAAAATGGATTTTACCTCCACCTATTTTGGCTTGCTGTGCGTAGGTTTTGATTTCTGCCATTAAATCGTGTTTTATCTCTTCTTCTATCTCGTGTGATTTTTTAATGTCTATTTTGTTTTCATTTTTTACAATGTCTGCCAGCTCTTCTTTTGAAATGAGCCCTCTTTTTGACTGGGCTTTTGCTAACTCTACCCACACTTTTCTCCAGGTTCTTCTTTTGTTTACCTCGGAAAATATTTGTCGCATCTGCTCGCTGCCATATCTCCAGGAGAAAGGTGATGCGTAATTGTTGAAGTCTATGTCTGATTTCATATAATTTTTACTAAGTACCAATCTTTACGAATATACTAATTTTGATATTCGTATATTAGTACTAATTCGTACTTCGTAACCATCAACTTGTAACATATTTTAGTTTATTTTTGATCAGTGCCTCTTTTATTTCCATTGCTACTCTTCTACCCATTGATAGGCTTTCACCATAAAGATACCTGGAATAGGGGGTTGCTGCAATTCCCGGTGAGCCTGGCATCCTTGGTGAGACATCAAATACTACTATATCTTTTTTAGGAGGTCCAGGCGTTATTACGGCCTGCAGACTAAATGGACCAATCACACCGGGTGCTTTCATTTCTTTTGCGGCTTTTGTGAATCTTTCGCCGATTTCAAAGGCTGGCTCAAGTAGGGATTCCAAGGTGGTTACTGCAATATGACCCGCTTCTTCAAATTTAAGGTCAACCTTATCTTTTATTGCTGCTTGATAATCTGCCATTAATCTTAGATATCCGTCTAAGTTTGTTTGCCTTCTGGTGTCTGTTCCAACCAATTCTAAACGATTGCTAATGGGTGAATAAAAGAAGTTAAAATTTACCTGAGCTCCAAGAACAAACTCTTCGATCACAACATTTTCCAGTGCTTCTTTTGTAATTTTTCCTTCTTTGATTAATCTTTGAGATTCTTTTTGAAATTCAGCGTAGGATGAGACTAAGAAAAAAGCTCTTTCAAACTTTCTTTGTTTTTCTTGAGCTTTAACCAGAACAAGAGTATCTATATCTTTTGGATTTTTGTATGATCTTGGATATTTTATTCCAGCTTTTTCTAAAAGATCGTATTGATTAGGTTTTTCATTTCTTTCTTCAATTCTTAGAAGGTTTTTATTTCCAAACATCGGAACTTTAAAATCATTTTCGATTGCATCGTAATCATTTATGTAAACCTCAAAAGAACGATGGGGGACAAGGATACAATTTTTCTCCCTTAGGATCTTTTGGATTTTAGGTGACAGGACTTCTTTAAAGCTATCAACATACAAAACTTCGTCTACACATCCTACTTTCCCATTTGTTTTGAAGTACTGAGAATATGTTTTATCTCGACCTTTTTCAACAATTACTAAGGTTTTAAATCCTTCATCTTTTGCTCCTCTGCATACATCGAGTGCGCTGTGACTTCCAAGTACTGCTATTGTTGGCTTAGACATAAATTACCTCTGTTCTTTCCGGACCAACTCCTATAAAACTTACCGGAACTTTAGTAAAACTTTCAATTCTTTTAATGTATGCTCTGGCATTTTTTGGAAGTTTTTCGAATGATCTTACTTTTGAAATATCTTCGTCCCATCCAGGCAGTTGTTCATATTTAGGTTTTACACCTTCAAGATACTGAGCATCTCCTGATATATATGGGACATCTTTATCGTTTATTTGATATCCAACACAGAGCATGATCTTTTTAAACCCTGATAGAACATCCAGCTTTGTTAAGGCAAGTTGTGTTGCTTGATTATTTTGGACGGCATATTTAATAAGTACCAAATCTAACCAACCCGGGTCTCTGACCCTTCCGGATGTTGTTCCGATTTCTCCACCCTTTTGAATTATTTTTTCTCTCTCTTCGCCCTTTATATAAGTTGGCATAGGGCCTGCGCCTACTCTTGTCGTGTAGGCTTTTGTTATACCAATCACGTTTTTGATTTGGCTTGGATGAAGATCGAAAGATTTACATATTCCAATCACTCCGGTATTTGACGACGTTACAAATGGATAAGTACCGGCGTCAATATCAAGAAAATAACCTTGTGCTCCTTCGAATAAAACGTTTTTGTTTTTTTCTATTGCTTCTCTAATCAAAGGTATTGTCTTAGTTACGTAGGGCTTAATTAATTTGGAGTATTTACTGTAAGTATCAAGAGTTTTTTTGAAATCAATCTTGAGTGCGAAAAACTTGTTCTGTGAATTAATTTCATCTTTTAACTTTTGAGCAAAATCTTTTGAATATAAATCTTTTACCCGAAGTGCTGATCTTTCAATCCTGTCTGCATAGGTTGGTCCCACTCCCCTTTTTGTTGTTCCAATTTTGGCATCTCTTAGAGATTCTTTAAGACCATCTCTCAATTTGTGCCATGGCATAGTTAACGTTGCCTGCTCGTCTATTTTTAAATTACTCCAGGTGACTTTTGCCGCCTTTAACTGATTAAATTCATCTTCAATTAACGATTCGAGATCCAGGGCAACCCCTCTGCCTACAACACAGATTGCATTTTTATTGAAAATACCCGAGGGGACAATATGAAGTGCGAATTTCCCGTATTTGTTTTTTACTGTGTGTCCTGTATTTGAACCGCCGTTATATCTGGCAACTATATCTGCGTTTTGGGCAAGGTCATCTATTAGGCGGCCTTTACCGGAATCTCCCCAATCGACACCTATTACTGCTGTTGTGCCTTTGAGGTTTTTTAGTGTATGTGCCATTAATCTAATATTTTATTTAAGGATTTAGTTTTAATTGCGTCTTTGATTTCCATTGCAATACGTCTACCTGTTGATACTTCCTTATCCCAATAAAGTGCAGCATATGGTGATCCATTAATAAATAGGTTGGTGCCTGCAACTATTCTGCACGAAATTTCTATTACGAAGAACTCTTGTTTGGGCGTAATTATTGCCTCAAGACAAAATGGGCCCCATAGGCCACCCTTCATTAGTTTCTTTGAGGCTTCTATCGTTCTTTCGCCCATTTCAAAGGCGTCGGCAAGAAGCGATTCTCTAAGAACCAGGGGACTATTTCCGACAACAACAAAACTTGGTTCTATTCCTAAACCTTGTTGGTTATGAGATGGAATTCTGCCAAGCGAGTCTACGTTTGTTTCATAGCGTCTATCTATTGATAGAATTTCTAACTTTTTAGTTATTGGTGAATAGAAATAATGAACATATGCAGAAACACCGATGATATATTCCTGAACTAAATATTGCTTTGGTTTGAAAGATTTAATTTTTTGTTTGAATTCCGATTTGTTTTTTGCGAAAAAATAACCGGCACCACCTGCTGCTCCGTACGATTTAACCAAAACGGGTACATCTATATCGTTTGCTTTTGAAAATTTTCTCGGAACCGGAACATTTGCTTTTTCCAGCCATTCTCTTTGTTTAAGCCTATCTGATTCCCAATCCAGAACTTCCTTATTACCATAATAGGGAGTCTTCATTTTTTTATGTTCGTCTAAACCAAGGTATGCAACAAAAGATCCATGTGGAATCATGATTGCATTTTCCTTTAGCAATTGGCTTTCTATTTTGGGAAAGTGGGCAAAAGTGGGAATTACTATTATTTTGTCTATAAAGCTGTACCTGTTGTAGAGTGTGACGCGGTTTGGTGTGGCGACTACGATTGTTTTGAAACCTTCGTCTTTTGCGCCTTTTAAAATTTGGAGAGCAGAATGTGATCCAAGAGTAGCGATCGTGTAGGCCTGCTTGGAAGCAGTTTTATGACCCACCATTTATGAATTATACACTAGATGAGGCTAGATTGCAAGGAGTACTATAGGATGTTTTATCGATTATTTTCTTTTCCTATTCTCCCTTTTTACGCCTTTAAAGTGGTGCCCATCATTTTTAACATCTATAAATTTACCGGATGTTAAATCACGCTTTTGCCACAGCCTCGTTATGAAGTTGAATAGCTGAGATCTCTCTCTAACTTCACCAACTCTCGCGTTTTTGGCCATATCTTATTTTTTGCAGATTTTTTGAGAAATTTCAAGTTTTACCTTAAATCCATAGATTCGGAGGTGAATGTAATGTTTTTTGGCTTTAAGATCACTTGTCTTGGGCCTTTTTGTACATGGCCTGCAACTATTGATTCAAATTTGTTTTTATTGATAACTTCCTGGGCCCGTTTGACGTCTTTTTCTGGCAGGAAAATTACATAATCCTGACCCATATTGTAAGTATCATAGGCGTCCGTATCTGTAAGGCCTGCTTTTTGCTGGATGAAGGTAAATATTTCCTGTGGTTTGAATAATTTTTCGATAACATATGTGAAGTCGCCTTTTGCCCTCATAACTTTTCTTAAACCATGACCTGATATGTAGTTGAGATAGTGAATATCAACCCCGGCGTCCAATAAATCTTCAATAAGTTTTGCGTAGATATTACATTTGGTTAAAAGAGCTTCGCCGTAAGTGGGTCCATCACTTAATTTAGTTGCGTAACCTTGTGGAAGTTTCTTAGCAACTGCACGGGCAAGTGATATTCCGCTTGCATTGATGCCATTACTTTTGAGAAATATGATTTTGTCTCCGGCTTTTAGTTTTTTGTAAGTTATTAGCCTTTTTTGGGGGCCAATAATCCCAACTGCTGAACCTCCAATATCGATTGTACCTGGAACCATTACTTGCTTGAGAGTTGGAGTTTCTCCGCCACCCCAGGTAGCTCCTGATAAATCGCATCCATCTTTCCAACCTTTGATTAAGTCCTTCATTCGCTGTTTGTCTTCTAACCATGAATTGTCTTCTATTGCCCAATAAGCGTGAACAACAAGAGGCTTGGCTCCAACTGTAATAAGGTCGTTGATTATGTATGCGATGGTGTCGTTACCAATTACGTCGTAATAAGTTTTTCCGGTTAATTTCCTTGTTTCGTCTGCAATTAAATTCTTTGTGCCAAGACCTTCTATCATCGAGGCCATGTATGTATCCCCCTGCTTCCAGACAAATGCTGATTCTCCCCTACTTTCTGAAAGTTCCAAAAAGCCTCGTTTTTTTAAATTGACCGCGGTTTGACTTGCGGATATCTGTGCTAATTTTTTAATTGGATCTTTGGTCATATAGTTGTCGCCAACCTGACCGTATGTAATTTTTTTCATAGATTTATTAATTTTTTTGGTGCTATATCCTTAAAGCTATCTATAATTAAATCTGCTTGCAACAATTGTTTTTTCGTATGAGTAGTTGTTATTCCAACTGCTAACATTTTAGCCAGTTTGGCTCCCTTTATTCCATTCGGAGCATCCTCAATAACGATACAGTCCTGTGGAGCTGCTTTAATTTTTTCAGCAGCGTACAAAAAAATGTCTGGCTCTGGTTTACCATGTTGAACTTCATCCCCAGAAACCATAGCATCAAAGTAATTACTTACTTTTAGATTTTGAATAACCGTTTGTATAAAATCCTTTGGTGCAGATGACGCTACTGCAATTTTTATACCAATTTTTTTTAAGTCCTTTATGTATTCGATAACTCCATCAATTGGTTTGATTTCATAATTTTTTAACTTTGTCATTAGCGTGTATTTTTCTTTACTTGCCTCGGAAAAATTTAATGGTTTATTAAACTTTTTAAACACTGTGTTAAAAATAAATTGATCAGATCTGCCTGTAAATTCTTTTCTTATTTGTCCAGGGGTTATTTTTATTCCGTGTTTACCAAACGTTATTGATTCTGATACTTCATGGAGATTTTGAGTATCTGAGATTACGCCATCCATATCTAAAATAACAGCTTTTTTCATGATTGTTTCGAGAATCTTACCATTCCTTCAAACAGAAACCCTCCTGCGCCAAGGCTTCGGAGGGCAAGGCCGCCTTTGTCTATCATAACTTTTCTCCAATTAGGATGTTGCGTGTAGTCAATAATTTTTTCTGGGTGGGGCATGAGGCCTAAAATTCGACCTGTTGGGTCTGTTATTCCCCCAATTGAATTTGATGATCCGCTTGGACTTTGGGGATACTTGGTCGTAACGTTGCCTTTTTCGTCTACGTATCTACAAAATACAAGGTTTTCTTTTTCAATTCTTTCCAAGTTTTTTGAGGATGCAAATAATTTTCCTTCTCCATGATTTACGGCAACATCGATAATTTGATTAACATAAGGTTTGAGAAAAACGGCATTTGAATCTTCAATTCTAATTTTTACGAATCTGCACTCAAAGTGTCCGCTATCATTTTTTTCTAGTGTTGCGTCCATTTCTCCAAGATTGTTAAAAGGGAGCAGTCCGGTTCTTATGAGAACCTGAAACCCATTACAAATTCCTACAACCAAACCCTTTTTTGAAACGTAACTTTGAATTTGATCTTTTAGGTAACTTACAAGCTCATTTGCCAGAATCTTTCCCGATACCACATCATCTCCATATGCAAATCCCCCAGGGATTGCCAGTATTTGAAAATCTTTTAAGCTTTTTGATTTATCTCTTAGCTGGTTAATATGGATAAATTCCGATTGTCCGCCATATTTTTCAAAAGCATAGAAAGTTTCTTCGTCACAATTGATGCCATCGGCTCTTAAGACGCAAACCTTAGGCTTCACTGTGAAACAACTCCTTCATAGGTTTTTGCCAAATAGTTTTTAACTGGTTTAGATCCATTTTGCATATTTCCTGTTTGCCTGATGTAACTTTAATATTTTTTTCTGTTTCAGTTTTACCAATAATTGTGTGAGGAACTTTGGCAAAAAGTTCTTTTGCTGTTTTTTCGTTTTCCACTTCGACTAAAAATGTTGCCGGGGTTTCGCTAAACAGAATAAGGTCTGGACGATCATTACTTACTTTTGATACGTCTATTGAAGCTCCCATATCCCCGCCGAAACACATTTCTGCAAGTGTAACTGCCAAACCGCCTTCTGATATATCGTGGACTGCTAAGGCTTTTTGCTCTTGAACTGATGATGTGATTGAGTTGAGGACATTTGCGACTGTTTTTAAATCTGCTTTCGGCACCATCGGGCTTTCTAGATTTAAGTTTTCATAGTACGTCGTACCGCCCATACTATTCATGTCTGGTTTGCCAACAAGAACTATTGTTGAATTTTTCTTCTTAAAGTCTGACGACGCTGTCTTTGTGACATCTGGGATTTTTCCATATGTCGAGATTAAAAGAACCGGTGGAATTTTTAATGTTTTCCCGTCTGGATACCTATAAGTTGAAGATAGTGAGTCTTTACCGGAAACAAAGGGCATATTTAGTATTTTCGACATATCAACACATGCATCAACTGCTTTGTCTAAATCGGCTAAAGATTCTTCGTCTGGAAATGGCCAAATGAAGTTATCAACAAGAGCCGCGTCTTTTAGGGACCCCCCAATTGCAACATAATTGGATACTGATTCCAGTATTGCCCATACTGACCCGAGATATGGATCAATAAGGTTTAATTGCGGGTTTAGCCCGTGAGTTATAACTAAGCCGTATGGTTTGTTGGGAAACGGTCTTACGATTGCACCGTCGTTTGGACTGTCTTGGTCTTTCCCGCCAAAAGGTGTAAGGGCATTAGTTCCCTGCACAGTGTGGTCGTACATTCTGACAACCGGCTCTTTGGAGCAAATATTTCCGTGTGACATTATTTGAAGCCATGATTTTTCAATGTTTGTGTCTTTTGACGGGAGTTTAGATCCTGAAACAAGTTCAGGATGACGGGGACGGGTTTTACCAACCATTTTTCTTTGGGGTAAACCATCGTGTAAAAATTTCATATCAATATCACAAACCAATTTATTGTTGTACCTTAGAACTAATCTTTTTTTGCCGTCGAACTTTCCGAGTACGGCCGCTTCAACGTTATACTCTTTGCATATTGAAAGAACTTTTTTAAGATTACCTGGGGAGATTGCGAGCACCATTCTTTCTTGCGATTCTGAGAGGAATATTTCCCAAGGACTCAGTCCGGCATACTTTAGCGGAACTTTTTCCAGATCAACTACTGCACCAACGTTTTTTGCCATCTCACCTATTGCAGATGAGTAACCACCGGCACCACAATCTGTGATTGCTCTGATTAAGCCTTTATCTGAAAGTTCTAGTGTTGCATCTATTATTCTTATTTCTTCTATTGGATTACCTATTTGGACGGAAGATCCAGAGGTGTTTATTGTCCTGTTAGTCATTTCTCCCGAAGAGAATGTGGCGCCATGGATTCCATCTCTTCCTGTTCTTCCTCCAATCGTAATTATCAGATCACCCTTTTTGGGTATTCCGATTTTTGCCCTACTTTTAGGAATTATTCCGTAAGCACCAGCAGCTACAGTTGGTTTTGCCCTAAAGTCTTTATGAAAATGAAAAGAGCCATTGTTTGTTGGAATACCAACAGGATT
>DATIHT010000009.1:0-16315 GCA_035480415.1 Saccharimonadales bacterium (SeqCode)
CGGCGAAATTATAAGGGTCGACGGCGGCCTGCATCTAACACACGTTAGATAATTAAGAATTTTCCAAAAAAAAGATTTTATTTTGAGCGAATTTTGAACGAAAATCAGAAACCGACTTTAGGAGTGTTTTTACTGAGCGTATTGCATGCAGGCAGCTTTTGCCGCCGGGTCGGAAATACCGTCACACATTACGCCACCGGTTTTGCCACCCACAGAAGGGGAACCTGTAGCCTTTTGCATCATTTCAGAAAGATCTGTAAATGTTACGTTTGTAGGCGGCACAAACTTTGAATTATCAACAGACCAGCTAGAACAATCGAAATTTGCCTGCTTAGACATGTCCATTGCCTGAGCATTAGATTGAGCTTGTTTTTGCAAATCTTCAATATTGCTTATTTTGAACTTCATGGCCTGCGGAGAAGAAGATGACCAGTAATAAGCATATGTACCGTCGTAAATTACGGTTCCGTCTGTAACCTTACCATTGGTATTTGTTGTAAATTCGTTTCTTACTTTGCCACCGGAAACGTAAACAGTACCGGACATAGAATTGTCCGGGTAACTAAACTTACATGTAGTGTTTTTACCGCTTGTGAAAATATCCTTTAGAGAAGCAGAAGTCATAGAAGCCTGAGATTGTGGGGAAGCAGACATTGCGCCTTCACCCTGCGAAGATTTCTTGTGCATTTGGGTAAAGGCAACAGCACCAATAATTGCAACAACTACTACTGCTCCTGCAATTAAGCCAACCTTGTTCTGCATATGAAAAGAAGTATACAGCCAATTATTTTCACAAATCAATAGCCTAAATTCTTACAAAATTATTACCGTATTTTAAAGCTAAAAATTATTTAAATTCGATACCATTTTTACACTAAAGGAGGTGAACAAAAATGGCAGTTGTTCGAGAAGTAATTCACGAACACGACAACGCAGACCCAGCCTTATATAGCAATAACAGTAATGCTTTAGGCTTGGTAGTAGGCCTTATCGTACTTTTAGCATTTTTATTCTTACTTTTTGCGTATGGATTACCAAGATTAGGCAGTCTGAGATCAGGTCCGTCTGTTAGTGTTCCGGACAAAATAGACGTGAATCTTAACCAAAAGTAGAAGTTTCAATAAATATTGTGGTAACCTTTCCACCTAGGAATGCAAAAATATCACCATGCAGCCCTGGGTGGAACTTTCGACCTTTTACACGCCGGGCATATCGCACTTATAGACAAAGCTTTTGCACTGTCAAAGCTCGTAACAATTGGTCTAACTACCGATAATTTCGCCAAAAAAAACAAAAGCACTTTTCAAAATTACGCAACAAGACTTAAAAACCTCAAAGCCTACTTAGCTTCTAAAAATTACTTAAAAAGAACAAAATTAATAACACTCGAAGACATCTATGGCAATGCAACAAAAGACAAAAGTTTGGATCTTATCGTGGTATCCAAGGAAACAAGTAATAACGCAGAGCAAATCAACAAAGCGCGGACAAAATCCAAACTTAATAAATTAAAAGTAGTAATAGTCACACAAGTCCTGGCAAAAGACAGAAAACCAATCAACTCAACAAGAATTCGCTCTGGGGAAATATCCAAAGAAGGAAAAAATTACCTGGAGCTTTTATACAAAATCAGCGGTAAGCAACTTCCACAGACAACAAGGGCGAAATTAAAAATTCCTTTTGGCAAAATTGTAAAAATAGACTCAAAGTTAAAATCCTACTCTATAGTCGGGGTAGGTGACATTACTGTTTCAAACTTAATCAGAAACAAAATTCTACCAAAAATTTCTATTGTGGATTTTTATGTAGAAAGAAAACTTGCTTTCAATAGCCTAACCCAATTGGGATTTGGCGCGGCAAATGCAGACGTAATAGTAAAAAACGAGGCCGGGCAAATTTCTAAAAATTTAATAATCAGCATTAAAAAAGCGCTCGATTCCAACAACTCTTCTGTAATTGTTGTAGACGGAGAAGAAGATTTGGCAACAATACCAGCAATTTTGCTTTCTCCCCTTGGAACAAAGGTAATCTACGGCCAACCTCACAAAGGCGCAGTTTTAGTAGAAGTGGAAACAAACATCAAAGACAAACTCTGCAAACTCCTTGGAATCTAGCCATAATTCATACTTCATAATTCATCCTTGATACTTGATACCTGACACTTGATACACTTAAAATAACTGAATGCTTCAGCTAATCAGCCACTATATTATCGCCTTCATTGAATCCACCAAATACGCCGGCATTTTTGTTCTTATGGCACTAGAATCGGCACTGATTCCTATTCCTTCGGAAGTTACCATGCCTTTTTCCGGATTCTTAGCATCGCGGGGAGATTTGGCACTAATACCGGTTATTTTGGTAGGGACGCTGGCCAACCTTGTTGGTTCGTACATTGCCTATTACATTGGGTTCTTTCTGGAAGAAACAGTGCTCTTAAAACTAATCAAAAAATACGGCAAATTTATTCTGGTTTCCGAACACGAATACCAAAAAGCCAATAGCTGGTTTAAAAAATACGGGGACAAAGTAATTTTTGTCTCACGTCTCCTGCCAGGGCTAAGGACTGTAATATCCCTACCGGCAGGGGTATTCAGAATGGACATTAAAAAATTCACACTCTACACGGTCTCCGGTTGCCTTATATGGTCAACCTTATTGGCGTATATAGGCTTTAAGTTAGGTGAAAATTGGCAATCTTTAGAAAAATACTACAGGAAGTTCGAATTTTTAATAATTGCAGTGATAATCGTCCTAGTTTTAGTCTACGTACAAAAACACCTCAAACTACTCTCCAAGAAATCCGACTAACCTCCAATCTCTAAGCTCTGTGCTCTAACCTCTAGTACCTAAAAACTACCTTTCCCACAATCTGTTCTTTTTTTATCGGGCCCATTTTTGCACTTTCTCGTCTATTATCACCATAAACGTAATATAAACCACTACGCACCCGCTCAACGCGTTTAATGAAGTGCTTAAGGCCAACATCAAATGCAATTACATCTCCTGCTTTAATGTAGCCCCAATTAAAAGTCAGCACATGATCACCAGGCTTGTAAGCGGGAAACATACTATTTTCAAAAACAACAAAGTAAGAAACTGGGAACTTAAGCACCGAGAAGCTTTTTCTTTGGAGCGTCCGGATTATCCGAAATGGCTCCAGTATGGTCTTCTTTTGGCTCTACTTTTACCTGCTCAACCATTTCGTGAACCTCTCCAACCGCTTTTTCTAAATCTGCGGCCAATTTAGCATCGACATTTTGCTTATTTTCCGAACATAACTTCATTGCTTTCCAAACTTTATCATGAAGATCCGGAAACTTTTCCAGGTGTTCCGCCTTAAAAAAGTCCGCCCATAAAATCATCAACTGTTCTTTACAAATCTGCGCATGTTCTTCTTTAACTCTTACGCATCTAATAAAACTATTCCTGTCCTTTAATGATGGCTTGTCCATGGGCAAAGCCAAAATAACTTCTACCATCCGCTGCACGGTATGGGCGGCAATAAGCATCGTATTCGTTTCGTAAATTCCACAAGGAACATCGCAGTGGGCAAAAATAGGGGAGGGCTTAAAAACTTTGTCTACAAAGTGCAGAAGATTCATTAAATAAATTATAACACTAAGATAGAGGCAAAATTCAATAAAAAGATGGTAAGGAGAAAGTAAGAAATTTAAGCTTTTACAACGTAACCTTTTAGGCTTTGCGCAAGAAATAGTTATATTTCTTATCGAATTTAATTGACTTTGGCAAAAGCTTTTTAGAAGCAAGAATTGCCAGAACGTTGTTGGAAAGAATATACATGGCAGAGATTCCCAGTGCAAAAACAGACCTTTCCAAAACTACCACCCCAATAAGGGATTTCCAAATTGGAGCCGGTAGATTAAATGCCCAAATCCAAACGGCACCCCCAACAGCGTGTGCCGTAAATGTGGAAGAAAGCGCTCTTGCCAAAAGAAACCTTTCGCGAAATGGATACATCAAAAACGGAATCGTCCAGAAAAGAGAATAGTACCAAACGGTTCTGCCAATTGGGTGCAGGTTAAAAGCAAGAATAGCCAAAGCCGGAACGATTAAAAGTTTTCCTTCCTTTTTGGCAAATGCCCATGTACCAAAAATTAACGGCAGGAATCTAAGCGTCGCAACAAGTTTAACAGCAGAGGACTTATCTACTCCGGAAAAACCATGAAGCGCCAAATTAACAACAGTTACCGCAAGAACGGAAACGATTCCAAAAGCAGAACCCAAAAACGCACCGGAAATTGGTGCTAAGAGATCGAAAAACGTAAACTTTACGCGGGAACCGGCAAGAACATTAACAGGGATTTGAAGGGCAATGAATCCAACTATTACAAATGCGATGGCAAATAATATTTTGCTCTTCATGAACTGGAGATTATTTTCACAGAAAGATTTTTGAATGTCAAATACCTGGAATAAATGCACCGGCAACTTCGATGTTTGCTCCATTAACATAAGAAGCGTCTTCTGATAACAAAAATTTAAGGGCACTTATTACATCATCATGTCTTGCTGCCCTTCCCATAGGGAAATCAGAAGGCCCAAAAATATCAGTTTCCATTGATGCAGGTGAAACCATATTTACCTTAATTCCATTTTTTGCTTCTTCGTTTGCCATAATCTTGGTGAGCATATAAACATTCGTCTTTGCCATAAAGTAAGGTGTGGACTTTTCCCTTATGACAATCCGCTCAGCACCAACACATCCAATGTTTATAATATTCCCGCTTGCCTGTTTTCTCATCTGCGGCAGAAAAGCCCGGGAAGTAAACAGGGTAGAGTAGACATTGGACTCCATTACGTCAACAAATTCCTCGTTTGTAGTCTCACCAAACTTTTTGAAAAGAAAATCACCAACATTGTTTACCAAAAGGTCCAGTTGCCCAAACTTAGACAAAACATCGCCGGCAAACTTTTCTACCTGCTTCTGGTCTTTTAAGTCTGCACCAAAAGTATATTTGCTAATTTCCCCAGCTTCTTTTTCGCTTGTATGATAGTGGACTGCAACATCCCAACCACCTTCAATAAGAAACTTAGAAATATCCGCACCAAGCCCTTTTGCACCACCTGTAACCACAGCCACCTTTTTCATGAGGGTATTATACAAAAACTTGACACATGATACCTGATACTTGATACTTTGTTCGTGAACAAATACCTGGTATTTGTAATAGTAATTCTGATCTTCGCGCTAACCGGTACTCTTGGTTACTTTATTTTCCAGAACCAGAAATTAATTAAAACCCTCTCCAGTCCGTCAGCATCACCAAGTGCAATGACAGAGTCAAAATCACAGGCATCTCCAACCTCAACACCAAAAACATCGCCACAACCGTCCCCGCAAGATATAAGGGCAAATATTGAAGCTGCCGTAAATTCCAAAAATTTTGCAGCAATTGGAACGTATACAACGACACCCAAAGTCAACTTTTCCATAATGTCTTCCGGCTGCTGCGAACCAAAAACTCCGGACGAAGTTGTTGCCCAGATGGATTACATAAAGGACGGAATTCCGATGGACTTTGACCAGAACAATCCAAAAATAGTCCACATAAAGGCCAAAAAGCCGGAATTCGCAAATGCTTTTATCGGCGTTTCAAAATCAGGCGAACAGGTGGCCATTTTTGTAATCGACGCCAACAATAAAATATCTGCAATCCAGCTTTCACTCTCATACACTTTCTACGATTTTTAGGTTACGAAGTACGAATTAGTACTAATATACGAATAAAAAAAGCTTTTCTTCGAATAACACAATTAGTATATTCGTAAATATTAGTACTTCGTAACCTATTACAGATTTCTTACAAAGTTCTAATACTTTTTTAAATCACCTTTCATAGAATGAACATTGAAAAGAGGTGAAATCGGGAAATGGCCAAATCGAAAAGAGGATTTGCTTCAATGGATGAAGAAAAGCAAAGAGCAATAGCAAGCCTGGGTGGCAAAGCAAGCCCGCAAAATTTCGCAAAAAATCGTGAACTCGCAAGCAAAGCCGGAAGAATAGGCGGCAGTAAGTAAACGAAAAAATACTAGGCACAAGTGGCAGCAGTAGCTGCCATTTGTGCTATTTCTTAGTTTTAATCGTTAGTCGTTAGTAGCTTCACAGCATTTTCCCAATTATCATCTCCAATTTTTTCCCTGTAATGCCAAAAAGAAGCCCCCCACAACCCTATGTGGTCAAACCCAACCGATCTGACAAAATTATCAGCATATGCCAAATCCGCAGAGTTAAAAGAAAAAACGTTCCCCCTGGCATCGTCCAGTGTTCTTATATATGGTTCTGCCTGCATTTCTGCAACCCAAACACCAACACCCGCCGCCTTTGCGTCTTTGATAATTGCACCATAATTCGGTGAAAGAAAAAGCCAGGATTGCACGGGCCAGTAAAATCCATTTGGCCATTTTATGCGAATTTCCAATCCTGCCAGCTTAAAAGCTGCAATGTTTGCATTCTGGGTAGTAAAGTAAGCATTAACAAACAAAATATCTCCCGGCGACATCAACCCAAGCAGCTTTTTGTAATTTTTATCGTAAGATGCTCTTGCCGCATTGCTAAGCGCAATCGGCCGCTTCTTGGAATCTACCGACCTGACTGCGGCAATTTCTTCACTGATTAAACCCTCGTCAACTGTAATCTGGTCAATATTTGCCAGAAGTGGTTCGTTTTCTACCTGCCAGTAAACTATGTTGTCGTAAGCAGAAAGCTCACCAACAACTTTTTTGTCCATTTCTACAACATCAGCAGCAAGCAAATGAGAAGGTGTAATTTTGTCTGCAAATTTTAGTTTCGATTTTTCATTGTCTGGTAGGTGAAATTCAGGATAATACGGTGTTTTAACCCCAAGCGCCATAACAACTTTTATATTTCGCTTGTCTGCTTGTTCTATTGCCCATTTTAAATCGTCGATCTTTAAATTACCCGAGTCATCTGTCATTTCATCCCAATAGAAAACAAGCCTTACCCAAGAAAAATGATAGTTGTCTAAAAGATCCAAATACGAAGCTCGTGCATCCAAACCATACCACCTTGCATGCTCAAAGCTGTACGAAAATCCATACTCTGTTGACTTTCCACTTTGACTTTGACTTTCGACTTTACTCGGGAACGGATTGGCAAAGGCATTACCAACAAAAGCGGAAACAACAAGGAGAATTACAAAGAAGATTCGTGTCTTCACTCTTCCCAGGGGTTACCTTTTAAATAGGCGACAACAGTCGGAATCGATGCAGCAATTGGCAAAGAAATAAATGCACCGATCATCCCAAACAATGCCCCCCCAACTATAACGGCAATAAACGAAAGGGCAGGCGAAATCGAAAGTGCCCGGTTGTAAACGTTTGGAGCAATTACATTATTTTCCAATTGCTGGTAAACCAAAAATAGAGCAACTACTAAAAACCCAATTGTAGGCGATAGGGCAAAACCGATAATTGCAGCAGGAATAATACCAATAACGGCACCGATTAAGGGCAGCAAATCCATAACTGCGGCAAACAAGGCAAGAGGCCCTGCAAAAGGAATACGCAAAGCAAAAAGGCCAAAGAAAATTACAGTTCCGCAAATAACAGAGATCAAAAGGTTTCCCCTTATGTAATGGCCATTTATGGCACCCAGAGTGTCCACAATTTCCAAAAGTTTCTTTTCGCGTTTATCCGGAACTAGGCCGGTAAAAAGCCTAAGCAGCCGGCGAGAATCTATAAGAAAATACAAACTTAAAAAAATAATTGTCACAAACCTTGTGAGAAAACTGGTTACAGCAGGCGTAGACTTCAGCAGATAACTGGCAATATTTTGGGCATAATTAGTCAGATCTAAACTTCTAAGCGGCTCCGGCAGAAAAATAGAATTGTTAAGAACCTTTCCAAGAAGCGCCACAATTTCCGGAAACTGGGAAATAAGGTTGGGGATAAAAGCCAAAAAGATTAAAACAATCGGAATAAACATGGCAACCATTACCAAAATAGAAGCCAGGGTAGCGGGCATAAATTTTTCCAGTCTGGTCACAAAAGGATGAAAAGCAGAAGCAAGCATCATGGCAACGATTATCATCAAAATAATAGAAGCCAGCTTCCAGATTAAAAATATAGAAACCCCCGCAATAATAAGCCGGAATATTGTTCGCCATGAAATTGTGTATTCAGTCTTCACTAAAATAATTGTATCAGATTTGATTGTTTTGTAACTTCCTTTTTGCTAAAATTCTTTTCGAAGCGCGGGAGTAGCTCAGTGGTAGAGCGTCTGCTTGCCAAGTAGAAGGTCGCGGGTCCGACCCCCGTCTCCCGCTCCATACGGGGCAGTTAGCCTTTTCATAGGTTTTCAGCCTCAAAAATCAGTTTAGTTTTATTTTTTACTCCTCAAATAGTTTGTGCCTAATTTTCAATTGAAAGAGACGGGATTCGAACTAATTCAATTTTGAGCTGAATGGATAATGGACCGTTTCGTTTCAATCTAACCCAGCTTTATGGTAGTAGTCTTTTCGATCTTTTATTTCTTGCAAGGTATTCAGCCATTTGTTCATCTGAAATATTTTCACCACTTATAGCTCTCATTAATGGTTCAAGAATTTCTCCTTCTAAATCACCACTGATGCTTATCACAAAAGGACGCAAAATTTCAGGTAGATAATTTGGTATGCTTTTAGGACCACTCCCATGTGCTGTTCCCATCTCCCCTGCCAAATTAGCGGCGTGTCCAGACGCGATCGACCTTGTAATGGCCTGTGTAATTCTTAAAGCGCTTTTCTGATTACGTCTTATTGTATTATCAGCAATTTGCTCAAACCAAGCTTTCCACTTCCTAACGTTATTTCCAAAACCTCCATTAAACGAATCAACAACTTCGTCCGCGTCATCCTGTTGATCTTCAACTACAGGAATAATGTTGTAGCCCTCAGCTGCAAGCTTATCCAGTGTATCAAATTGAATCCGGGTGTGTCTAACATCCGGTCTTTGTTCTGTAGCAGCCCAAAGTTTCCACTGGATCATATCTTCTTCTGTAACCGGTTTACTGTCACCAGCCTCTCTCTTTCTATTCATTATTCCAACGTATATTCTTGCCGTTGTAAACGATTCATATTTTTTATAAGCTTCTTCGAACCCTTCCGAGCCTTTATCACCTTTCTCAAGGAAAAAATAGTTATCAGCATCTTTAGAATATGTAGAGCGAAGAAGATTTTCAAGATTTGTTCTATATAAATCCTCCTCTTCTTGGCTATCTACGGCATGTTTCCAAAAAAGCATGCCTATATGTGGTTGCTGATCGAAGTGCTCAATAATTCCTAAAGACTCCGCAAGTTCACGGTAATTATAGCTATCATTCATATTCCCACCCTGAGTATTTATCACGGATAACAAGGTCTCGTAATTTTGCGGGAAATCAGTTTGGATATACCGTGTCAATTTGTCTTTTGCTTGTCTTCTTGCATCCGACTTCCCAGCCAATAACCAATTTGAAAAAAGCACTGCGCTCTCAATTTGTTTACCTGCGTCAGTAGAATTGAAATCGAATATTAACTTCTTCTGTTGAATAGCCTCGAGTAAGAATGAGGGATGCCTAAATATGGTCGTGTCAGGATTTGGAAATGCAGGACGAGCCTCTCCGGGGAAATTACCCTGTGGTATCTGAGAAAACGGTCTTATTCTGCTTTCAAGCATTCACGAATTGTATCAAATTCACCTATAGTATTCAATGCTGCAGGGTTCATGGTACAAAATTAACCCTCATCGTCAGCTTGATACGTTTTCATCAGTTTGTTAAAATGTATTAGAATTTGATCAGGGAGTTCGGAATAATTTGCGTCTCCCGCTCAGCTATATTTAGCCTCTGTTTTGTTTAAAACTTATGTATCATTTATACTGAGCTGTGGGTTCCGATAATAAAAGTCCAGAATTATCACCTATTACAACAAGCCGAAGAAACTTTTTCAAAAGATTTATTCCTCAACCTGCAAGTATTGATACTTCTTCTGAGAGCGAAAGTGTAAGTTATTCCAGCAAAACTATGTCAAGGAGAAGTGCATTCAAATTTTTCGGAGGCTTGGGGGCTGCGTTGCTTGGTGCACAAGTGGGTGCAAGATTAATAGATAAGCAAATTCTTGAGGGTGGCGCGGTAGAAGAAGGTCTGCTTTTTAGTTCAACAAAAGCTAAAACTGACGTCAAAAGTTATGGAGGAACTATCATAGAAAGTAGTTTAGTAAATGCATCCGACGCAATTGCTATGGAAGTTTTTAAAAGGTTGGGAGTAAACACTGAATTTCCTAGCAAACTGGACCTGCCAACTGAACCTAATAAAGAACAACTAGACAAATATTTAGATTCTATTCCCAGTGTGATAGCGAAGGGTGTTGTGTTGGCTCCTTTACTTGAGGAGCTTATTTATAGGGTTGCGCCCTCTGCTTATGCTTGGGAAGATGAAGGTAAAATGAGATGGGATATAGGCATTCCTTCTGCTGCAATCTTTGCTTTGGTACACAATTTAAAAACTGACAAGGAAATTGAAACGAGTGATGATAATAGAGACCAAGGGTCTAAAGATATTCCAGTACAATTTGAAAAAGCGGTACCAGTATCTCAGTTCATGGGTGGTCTTTTCTATTGGTATTTGATGAGAAAGAGAGGGTATTCCCACGCTGTTCTTGCTCACAGCATACACAATAGTGCCGTGGGAGCTTTAAACATTGCTGATGCACTTAATAAGAGATACCCAAATAATTCGATTGTTGAGAATCAAGTGTAGAAATTCCTAAGCAGTTGTTAAACTATTCTTTAATGTTTCGAATTGGAAAGCTAGCATTTTAGTTTTTGTATGGTTACTATCTAGCACCTTTTTGAGTACGACCCAAATACCATCTCCCGCTCAGATATAATTAGCTTCATTTTTCACTAATTAGTAGTAGATAATCTGTTGGCACCATTATCATAATAGCCGGTGTTGCTCTCCCTGTTGCCACAAGTTGGTCCAGAGGTATGTTGCGATCTCCGTCGTGTGAGTTTGTACCATGATCTGCAAAGAGACGAATATTAATATCTATACCTGGGTATTTAGTTTGGGTCTCGTAAGAAATAGGAACCCCGCCAAAATATGCTATTGCTGGTTTCCCTAACCGCGCTTCTACGCCGGTTTGTCTTCCTAGGACGAGACCAGTACCAATTTTGTCCACTGATGTATTATCGCCAGGCTTTAGGACTTTTGTATCCTCTCGTGTCATGAAGTCTTCCCAGTGTTCTCCTTCCTCCAAAACTCCTACTTGTCTTGCTATTCTTTTTTGGACTTCTGAGTTTTGTAAAAGATCAGATGGCGTTAGCAACCGCTCACGGTATGCAGTTTTCATTGCTTCGACGCTGGTCTCAACGCTGTGTGAGTGTATGCGAATGGCGTTTGCAAGGAAAGACATATCATCTAAAGATTCGTTGCGAACAAGTACTGGTGTTGTGAAAAAATCACTAACAGGTGGATGAGGGCAAGACATAGGAAGTTCAAAGATCTGTGATCTATGTGGTCCAGTCAAGCGAGTTTCTAATCTTGGATCCTCATATGCATCAACTGCTTGGAAAAGACTATCGTATTTTGCTTTGGCCTGCTTGGATCCTGGTTTACCTGATTTTGATTCGTCATCAAGTTTCCTTAACCAGACATAATATTGTCTGCCGTATGTTGTATCTTGTGCTTGATAAATTCTTTCCCTTTGCTCGCTTTCAGGTAAATCATTAAAGTTTGGATCCATAATGCTAAATGCAACAATTGCCTTTGGAAAATCTTGTTTCAGTCGATTAATCTTCCTGTCTACGTCTCTTAATAAACCTTCGGTGTCTATACCTGCTCTTTCGAAAACGGATACAACGTCTGAAAGAAATTCATAAAAAGGTGCAGCTACTGTGTGTTGCTCTATTGGAATAGGACGATCAGCTGATGCCATTGCCGTAGTTTAGTATTAACTTTGGTGGATGTCTATAAGTTTTTTGTTTGACGAAGATTCGAGTTAAGAAATTCTAGTTGACCAATGAGTAATTTAAACTCACTATTTTCGAAATTAAAGGTCTTTTTGAGTCCGGCCCAAATACCATCTCCCGCTCAGATATTTTTAGCCTCGGTTTTGTACATCCTTACCAAACATATTTTGCTATACTTTTTATATGGATAAGCCTGTTCCCAAAAATCCACTTAAGTTTGGTTTTTTTATATCCAAACAACATAAAAAGTGGGCCATAAGTGCGTTGATTTGTGCATTTATTGCGACGGGGCTTGAAAGCTTTAGTGTTGTTATTCTTCGCAACCTTACTGATTCGATAGCTACTCAGCCTATTCTAATTAACAGTGTTTGGAAGTGGGCTATTTTGTACCCTGTGCTCACATTTGTAGTTCGTAACCTTTGGCGAGGGAGTGGATTTATGGGTATGAGGTGGTTTATGAATTTTAGAGCTACCGCCTATCAATCATTGTATGAGCATTTAACTCTGCATAGTAAGGATTATTTTAACAGCCGGTTTGCGGGTGCTCTTACGAACAAAATATCTAATGCGGTTGATGGTACCCAGGGTCTTTTTGAAAAAGCTTTGTGGGGATTTATTCCGATTTTGATTGGACTTATGTGGTATGTTGGTTTTGCTTTTTTTAGTGATTGGCGACTAGGGTTAATAATTTCTTCGTGGTCAATTCTTTTTTTAATTATAAATGTATGGTTTGCTAAAAAACTTCAACCAAAATCTTACGCGTTTGCACAAACATTATCTACTTTAAAGGGAAAATTAGTTGACTCCCTGTCGAACATTTCACTTGTTCACGAATATGCTTATGTCGGCGGTGAACGGGAATATATTAAAAAATATGTGAATAAAGCTAGAGATGTGGGACTCGCACAATGGCAACTTTCTGAGTGGATCTTAGTTTTAAACGGAATACTTGTTTTTATATTTATGCTTTGTATGGTGGGAACTTCCGTTTACTTATTTCAAAATAATGTGGTTAGTGTAGGAGTTGTAGTTATGGTTATTGCCATAGTTGCTGACCTTTCTCATCAATTTGTTTTCATTGGCCAGCAAATTAAAGATACTGCCGGACTCTATGGGCAGGCAAAAGAAGGGCTTGAAGAAATTCTATCCAAACACGTGATTGTTGACGCTCCAGATGCTGCTGATCTTGTTATCACGGATGGGGAGATTGAGTTTAAGTCAATTGATTTTGGTTACGAAAACACAAAAGTTTTTAAGAACTTTTCTCTTGTGATTCCTGCTGGTCAAAAGTTGGGTTTGGTTGGAAGAAGTGGCGCTGGTAAGACAACATTTGTGTCTTTACTGCTGAGACATTTTGATGTACAGTCCGGCGAAGTTAAAATCGGTGGACAAAACATTTTGAATATAACCCTTGAGAGTTTGCGTAGAGCAATTGCATTTGTGCCACAAGATACGGGGCTTTTCCACAGAACTATTCGCGAGAATATTAGGTACAGCAATCCCAAGGCCTCAAATGCTCAAGTTGTTAAAGCGGCTAAGTTAGCACAAGCGGATAGTTTTATTAAACAACTTCCAAAAGGATACGACACTTTAGTGGGAGAACGAGGAGTGAAGCTTTCCGGAGGACAAAGGCAGCGGGTAGCTATTGCACGAGCTTTTCTTAAAAATGCTCCAATTTTGGTTTTGGATGAGGCGACAAGTAGCTTGGACAGTCAGAGTGAGCATGCTATTCAGATGTCTCTTGAAGAGCTTATGAAGGGTAGAACAGTTATTGCTATTGCTCATAGACTCTCCACTCTTAAGAAGATGGACAGAATTGCAATAATTCAGAATGGCGTTATTGTTGAGGATGGTTCTCCTGAAGAATTACTTTTAAAAGGTGATGGTGTGTTCAAAAAAATGTGGGATCATCAAGTAAAAGGTTTTATTATTGACGAATAAGACAGAGAGTTCTCGTGATTGTTTAATACTTCTAACTGAGATATTACTAATTTAGCCTAGATTTTGTTTAATATTTCCTAAATAAGTTATTATTTGAGTATGGACGTTGGTATTAGAATATTCATGATTTTTCTTGGGATTTTAGGTTTAGCCCTAATAGTATCCCTATTGCAGCTACTCTCTTCTGTAAAATATGCTTGGAAAATTTTTATAGTTGTAATTGCAGAAGTAACGGCAATTGCTTTTGGACTATTTAACCTTTTATTCTTGAGTGCTGCTTGTTTAATTGGATGTCCTCGTGGCTTTTCATTTTTAGCGATCATAGCGTGGACTCATTTGCTACTAGCGTTCTTGTACTTCGTTGCAATTATTTATGCACCAATAACACTTTGGATTAACATGAAAGGTTCAAAAACTAAGATCATCCCTAAACGATCTCAAAAATAATTACTGAAACTTTGGAGTTGGAAATTTAATAATTTGGTTTGTTCGTATCTAGGATCTAAGACTTTTTTTAGTCCGACCCAAATACTGTCTCCCGCTCAGATTTTAGATACCGTTAGTTGGTTCCACGTAAGCTTCTATTTTTGAAAAAAGGTCTCCGTAGTCGAGAATAGTTAAATCAGTTGTGTCAAATTCCAAAACATCTCCTTCTAGATTCAACGGTTCATATTTTCCTCTTAGTAGTTCTTCTCTAAACTCGTCATAATTGCCTCCGTCTGCGTGTCCAGGATGCCGTTCTCCTGATTCCACTCTTTGTTTAAATCTTTCTGCTAAAACTTGACCGTCAGTTGTACATAGAATTTGTAAAGCTCTAAACCCATATCTCTCTTGCATTTTTTGAAATCTATCAGAGTGCTGTTCTTGTCTGAAGTTACTTTCAAGAATCACCGATGTTCTTGTTGAGAGCATAGACTCTGCCATTCTAAATAATATTTCATGACTTGCTGCTCCGACTTTTTTTGACCACTCTCTGTCGCTCCAACCTAATGTATTAAACATTAACTCTTTGAGAGCGTCTTTGCTAATATATGGCAAATTGATTCTTTCAGAAAGGTTCTGAGCCAATGTTGTTTTTCCCGACCCCGGTGGGCCAGTTATTATAATCAATAAAGGGTTATCTTTAGGTTCAATTTCTGTGAGCGGTTTACCTTGGCCTTCTAACATTGTGCGGTCGAGTATATCATTTCTAAATGATTGTTTAGGTTATTCAGCTGAAGAGCCAACGATTTAGCTTTGTTGGAGTTATCTTTAAACACTTTTTTGAGTCCGACCCAAATACCATCTCCCGCTCAGGTTCAAAATAGCTTTGGAGTATCGATTCCCTTTGTAACAACTAACTTTTTCTGATCGCCCCCTAAAGCGTTTATGTCCACAACGGAGTGTGTTATATGAGACTTGTTCAACATATCTAACAAAGCCTGTTGATTGCCCTGTCTTAGTTCAAGCCCCTGTATTTGTTCGGGTGACATTAAGGAGCTATTTCTGAGCCTTTGTTGTGGATCGAGGAAAGGATAAACTTCTACTTTTCCGTCTGGTCTTGTAACCCGTAGACATTCTTCAAAAGATTTTAGAAAAAGGTTTCTTGAAGCGTCTAGTATAGATGTGATAGCTCTTTGCGAGAATACAAAATCAAAATATCCTTCTGGAAATGGAATTTCTGTTGAAGAGGCAGCTTTATAGTGATCTGGTTGGTTTTTTTGTGAAGCCCTCAAGACTTGTAATGATTGTCTTTCGGCTCTGATTCTCGCTTCAATTGTGGCAGGGTCTCTGTGGAGTTGCTGCATAAGAAAGCCCAGGAATTGCTCTATATCTGAGCTCAGCTTTTCTAAATCACCATATTTTGGATCTAACGCATATGCATCATAGCCAGCACTTAATAAGTGGGCTACTGTGTCAGATCCACCACTGCCTACTTCAAGAATTCGGCTACCGAGAGGTAGTGTTTTTATTTCAAACGCCCTAAGTGTGTGGTAGTAAGGGGTCGCTGTTGTTCCTATGGAAGCGTCAATTATATGTTTTTCCAAAATAAGATCTACTGGCGATAGGGTTCGTTCGTCTGCCATGTGTGCGGGAAATTATAGTCAAGTACGTGTCAATAATCAACTATAGGTTGTTTATAAAATGAATATTTAAGCTTCTCAACTGAATTGCCAAGATTTTAGCTTCGGGTAAGCTTTTGTTAAGTATGTTTTGGAGTCCGACCCAAATACCGTCTCCCGCTCAGGTAATTAATTCTTCAGATATTTATCAAAAAACGCCAGGGACCTTTGCATTGCAAGGTTAAAGGCAGAGCCGGAAATATTATGGTCGGCACCCGGATACGTATAAACTTCTGCAGTTTTGCCAGCGGCTTTTAATTTGTCTGCCAAGCTCGTCGAAAAATCGTACGGCACTTCTT
>DATIHT010000010.1:0-12700 GCA_035480415.1 Saccharimonadales bacterium (SeqCode)
TAGACCCCAGTATTCCAAATTTACTGTTTTTGAACTTCCGCTACCGGGCAGAATTGAACATGCTGAGAGAACAAAAGATGATATCAGTAAAGTAAGGACAGTTGTCATCTTTAATTTCAAATGTCCAATTTTAAATATCCAGTGTCTAATATTTCTTTTTGAGGCGGGCATCTTTTTGAAAACTTGAGGCTTCTTGGCCTTACATGTCTATAATAGCATAAGTGGTTCGGTGGGTCAGCGGGTCTGTAAAGCGAGTGGATCTGTGTTTCAGTAGTTCAGTGATTCGGTGAACCTATAACTATGAAAAATAAATTGGCGTTTAAAAATATTCTGGTTTTTACAGCTTTATTGATGTTGGCTTTCCTTATATATATGTTTTTGTATAGGGAAAAGGTTCTTCCAAATGTTTATGTTTCCGATTCTAAAGTTTCTTCGATGGGACAAGATGAACTTAGTTCTTATTTAGCTTCGAAAAGTTCTGACTTTCTAAATAAGCCCATTGTTATCAATGTTTTTGACGACAACCCTGAGCAGATTACGACTTCTTTTAGTGAACTTGGTATTTCTTACAATGTGGATGCTACGGTTTTTGATGCATATAACTATGGAAGGAACCATGGGATTATTGGTAGAGTTTGGGCATTTTTAAAGTCGCCATTTAAAAAAACTTTCATAAAACCGGAGTATCTCGTAGAAGGGAGTCAATTTTCTTCCACTTTTTCTAAAATTTTGAAGGGTCACGAGATTACACCTGTTGATGCAACTATTGTCTATGACAGAAATGGTTTTGAAATTCAAAAGGAAAAAAACGGAAGAACATATGACCATGCTGCTACAATTTTGACGCTTAGGCAGCGCCTTGAGAACTTTAGTACGGAACCTGTTGAAGTTGCGCTTTTTGATTTGCCGCCTCAGGTAGATTCTGCCGGTGCTTCCAAAGCGCTTGCAAAGGTAAAAATATTAAATAATCAGAAAATTACTCTTTCTTTTGAAGGTGACACCTGGCAGCTAACTGGAGCGAATTTGATGAATAACCTTAAATTCGTTCCCGCAGGTGCATCTTCGCAAATTCAATTTAATTTGGGCAACGGCCCTGTAGCTTTAAAAAATGCAGGGCTTGGGGATTTTGGTAATTTGGAGCTTGAGGTTAGTTTGGATGATGCTTATTTGGAAAAATATATAGCTGATATTGCCGAGGTTATTGATGTTAAAACGGTCGATGCTACAGTTGCTTTTGACGGGCAGAGGATTACAAGCTTCACCCCTGCTATTGACGGCCGAAGGCTGGATGAGAGGCTTACAAAAGATTTGATACTTTCTAAGGTTTCTGCTGCTGCGAGTGACGCAGGTGGCGAAATTGCTATTAAGTTACCAGTTGCAGTTACTAAGGCCAAGATCCAAAACGATGAAATTAATTCACTTGGAATACGGGAACTAATTGGAAAGGGCGTTTCTTATTTTGGAGGATCCATTGCCAATAGGGCGTACAACATTGGTCTTGCAGCCTCCCGTGTTAATGGGACGATAGTGAAGGCGGGCGAAATTTTCTCTTTTAATAAAACTGTTGGGGAGATTTCCGGCACAACTGGCTACAGACAAGCTTATGTAATTTCTGCCGGACATACGGTTTTGGACGACGGAGGAGGGGTTTGCCAGGTTTCGACAACTTTGTTTAGAGCAGCTTTAAACACTGGTTTGCCAATTGTTGCAAGGACAGCTCATGCATATAGGGTAGGTTATTACGAACAACACGGATTTAAACCTGGTTTAGATGCAACCGTATTTTCTCCTTCTGTAGATTTTGCTTTTAAAAACGATACCGACCACGCCATATTGGTGCAGGCAATTTATGATGGTGTAAATGCAAGGTTGGAGGTCGACATTTATGGAACTACAGACGGCAGACGAGTAGAACTTTCGGACCCAGTAGTTTCGAACGTCTCGGCGGCGCCAGAGGCCAAATACCAGGATGATCCGACTTTACCCAAAGGGACTGTGAAACAAGTCGACTTTGCGGCAGGAGGAGCAACTTCCGTGTTCACCAGGAAGGTTTATAAGGGGGACAAAGTGTTGACTGACGACGTATTTAAATCTGTTTTTAGACCATGGCAAGCAGTATACTTGGTAGGAACTCAAGGGTAGTATGATAGAGCTTAGAGGTTGGAGGTTAGTTAATTGAAGAAGGATCTTGCTGTTATTTTTGGATTATTTCTCCTGATTGCTTTTATCTTGATTTTTGGTAAAGGCTATTCGTCTGGTAGTTTCTTTACTGCTAGCCAGTCCACACAAAGTGCTTCAGTGAAAAAGGGCTATACCGTCGTTAAAATTCGGGATTTGGTGGTAAATGCCAAACTTGCTTCTAACCCCAATGATAGAAAGAAAGGTTTATCTAAAATGGATTCTCTGCCTATCGATTCCGGGATGCTTTTTGTTTTTGAAACTAGTGGAGACTATGCTTTTTGGATGAAAGATATGAAGTTTCCAATTGACATTATATGGATAGACGAAAACAAGCGAATCGTATCGATTGTTCAATATGCAACTCCAGAGCCAGGCAGAAAAGATGCTGAGTTAACCCAATATAAATCTAACTTGAATTCTAAATATGTTTTGGAAGTAAACGCAGGTTTGACTCAAAGGTCTAATATTCAAGTAGGGGATACTGCGGATTTCCAATTGTAGTAATTAGCAACTAGTGCCTAGTGACTAGTGCTTAGTATAATTTCTCAATGATAATTTTAGGGATAGAATCAACTTGTGACGAGACAGGGGTGGGAATTGTTCAGGATGGGACGAGGATTCTTGCAAATGTCGTTGCTTCTTCTGCTGCTCTATACAATAAATATGGTGGAATAGTTCCCGAGATTGCTGCTCGTGAACAAGTAAGAGTCATGGTGCCGGTTCTTAGAGAAGCCCTGGAGAGCGCTCAATTAAAACTTGGGCAGGTTGATGCCATTGCCGTTGCTTATGGACCTGGTTTAGTCGGATCTTTATTGGTCGGAGTGGAAACAGCAAAGACGTTGTCTTTGGTTTATAAAAAGCCTTTAATTCCTGTTAATCATTTAATTGGACATGTGTATGCTAACTGGCTAGATACAAAAGTAACAGAAGTATCAAAAGTATCAAATGTATCAAAGGTAAAAAATAAAAGGCCGGAATTTCCATTGGTTGCGTTGATTGTTTCTGGGGGACATACAGATTTAATTTTGATGAAAGGTCACGGCAACTACATATGGTTGGGCGGAACAAGAGATGACGCTGCCGGAGAAGTTTTTGATAAAGTTGCCCGGGTTTTGGGTCTTGGCTACCCAGGTGGGCCACTTATTGAAACACTTGCAGAAAAGTTAGCACGTGGTAGAGAAAGATCAAAAATTAAATTTCCCAGACCATTAATTAATGACGCCAGTTTTGACTTTTCATTTTCAGGATTAAAAACTTCTGTTGTTAATTTGGTTCACAGTTCACAGTTCACAGTTCACAATAAAGAAGATATTGCTTATGAGTTTCAACAAGCTGTTATCGACGTGTTGGTGAAAAAAACTTTTGCTGCTGCCCAAAAATATAAAGTAAAAACTGTCATCGTTGGTGGGGGAGTTTCTGCAAGTAGCAAGTTGCGAGAGGAAATGGAACGTGTCGCGGGAGATACGGATTTGACCGTTTCTTTTCCGGAAAAATTTTTGTCTGGAGACAACGGGTCGATGATTGCGAGCGCTGCTTTTTTTGAAAAAAAATCTATTGAACCGTTAAAACTTTTTGCCCGACCAGATCTCTACTTCGACTAGATTCTCTTCAAAACTTCCGACTCAGAACAGATTTATTTATTTTGCTATGGCTTGATTTTGAACCTGAAATCGCCTTTATTGAATACATTATTTTCCGACTCAGATTTTGGCATTTTTTGCACGTGCCAGTAGATTTCAAATTTTGAAACAAAAACTTCAAAATTTCATGTTAAAATTTACTCACGTGAAAGTTTGAAATTTTTTACGAAAAAATTTCATATTGTTAAATTGTTATATTGTTGAATTGTTAATAAAAAATTATGAAACAAGATTTTTCGTCTGAAGAAAAAATTTATCAGTTTTGGGAAAAAGAAAATCTTTTTGCAGCAGATGTTAATTCGAAAAAGAAAAAATATTCTCTTCTAATACCTCCGCCAAATTTGACAGGAGAATTACATCTTGGTCATGCAATGCAACATTCTATTTTGGATGCTGTTGCAAGATTTAAAAGATTGCAGGGTTTTGACGTTTTACTTTTGCCGGGTGTCGACCACGCCGGCATACAGTTTGAATCGACTTTTGAAAAATCTCTACATAAAC
The DNA here is from genome assembly GCA_035480415.1 of Saccharimonadales bacterium (SeqCode). GTDB lineage: Bacteria > Patescibacteriota > Microgenomatia > Curtissbacterales > GWA2-41-24 > DATIHT01. Next base: position 4,323 of record DATIHT010000010.1, read on the forward strand.
AAAACTTGTCGAAATATAAACTGGGTCGAGAGGAATGGTTAAAAGAGGCCTGGGAATTTAAAGAGGAAATTTATAAGAAAGTTTCCATCACCTGGAGATTCATGGGATTATCTGCTGATTGGAATAGAGAGGTTTTTACGCTAGACCCAAAATGCCAAAAGGCAGTTTTTGAAGAATTTAAAACATACTACGATGCGGGATTAATTTATAAAGGCCCGTATATTGTCCAATGGTGTCCAAAGGACCAAACAGCAATTGAAGATGTAGAGGTAGAGTACCAAGAAAAGGAAGACAAACTTTACTACATCAAATATCCCTTGGCGAAAGATAATGATAAACACATAGTTATTGCGACGGTTAGGCCGGAGACTATGTTTGCCGATGTTGCAGTAACGGTTAACCCAGAGGATCCTCGATATAAAGATTTGATAGGTGAAAAAGTTGTTGTTCCTTTTGCTGACAGGGAAGTGCCAATTATTGCTGACGAATCTGTGGACATTAAATTTGGTTCTGGGGCGGTTAAGTGTGACCCTGCACATGATCTTGATGATTACAGGAGAGGAAAAGAACACAAGTTGGAGATTATGTCTGCAATTGGGAAAGATGGAAAATTGACTGATCTTGCAGGAGAATTTGCTGGGCTTAAAACTCATGAGGCAAGAGAGAAGATATTTGATGCCCTTAGTAAAAAAGCTCTAATTGAAAAAGTAGAGGACATCGTTCATAACGTTTCTGTTTGTGAAAGGTGCAAAACTCCGACCGAGCTTTTAATTTCCGATGAATGGTTTGTGAAGGTAGGGAATATGGCAAAGGAAGCTACCAAGCTTATCGCGGAAGATAAAGTTAAATTCCTTCCACCTAACTATAAAAAGATACTCCCTGACTGGCTTGCCAATATCCATGACTGGTGCATCTCGAGATCTCTTTGGTGGGGACATAGGATTCCCGTTTGGTACCGCGACAATGAAAAGGTGGTATCCCTGGAGTCACCTGGGGAGGGGTGGGTGCAGGACGAACAGGTTTTGGATACTTGGTTCTCTTCCGGCCTCTGGCCTATGTCGACCTTAGGATGGCCCGAGAAGACTGTTGAATTTGAACGCTATTTCCCCTGGGACTTTGAGATTTCCGCACCGGAGATTAAATACCTATGGATTGCCCGAATGATTATGATTTCAAACTATTTCACACGGAAAGAGCCATTCCAGACAATGTTCTTCCACGGAATGCTTCGAGATTTAGAAGGCAGGAAATTTTCGAAATCTTTAGGAAATGGAATAGAACCTCAATATCTAATTGATAAGTGGGGAGTAGATGCAACCAGAATGTCTTTGTACACATATAGCGTACCGGGTAGAGACGGCAGGGTTTCAAAGAACATTTTTGATGAGCGGGGTAAGAACTTTAGGAACTTTGGAACCAAGATCAGAAATATCTCCAGGTTTATTCTGGAGCTTAAGCCAGAAGATGCTGCGACTGAGCTTTCATTTGTTCATGAAGATGATAAAGATATCGAAGACAAGTTAAATAAAACAATTGCCACTGTTACAGGCCACTTAGAAAAGCTTGAGTTGCACCTTGCTGTTGATGTTCTTTATGAGTTTGTCTGGCATGAGTTTGCAGATGTATATATAGAAAAGACGAAGACAAGAAGGGGTGAGACACAACTAGTTTTGGAACATTTGCTCAGATTGAGTTTAATATTACTTCACCCGTTTATGCCGTTTTTAACTGAGGAAATATATCAAAAGTTTGATGAGAGGGAGCGTTCTATTATGTTGGAGCAATGGCCTGTACTTAAGGTTTGATTTAATAGTGAATTTTCAATTTTTAATTTTAAATTTTAATTGAAATTACAATTTCCAAATTTTAAAATAAAAAAACAATTAACGCAAAATCTCCGCATTAATTACCGCACGTTATGCAGTGGGTATTGTTGTCATGAGCTTTTTCAGTTCGCCAGACTGTTCGTCTGCAATCCAGCCTTTTCCCCATAGATGAGATCCGATTTTGGTAATTAAGACTCCGGCTAAAACTGGTACTAAATCTTTTGGGTCTATGCTGAGATCCATAGCCGAATCAATAGTTTGCCAAACGCCTAATATCCAAACTAATGCGCCCGATGTGACTAAAAGATCACTCTCGAACGCTTTTCTATTAATTGCCTGTTGGATGGTAGAAAATTCCTGAGAGGTTGTTGTGTGAGTATGCGTTGTAAGAGTAATACCTGATTCTGAATTTGTGACCTCAAAACTGCGAGTAATAGTTTCTGCTGACATGTAAGGTGGGGCTTTATTCGTCTTTTTTGTTTTCTTTTTTCTCTTCTTTGTCGTTACCTTTTTCTTCTTTTGATTCTTCACCTTCTGGTGCAGCTTCACCTTCTGCTCCTTCTTCGCCTTCCTTCTTTTGTTCACCTTCGGCGCCTTCTGTTGTTGCTTCGGCTTCTGCCTTTTCGGCTTCCATCTGGGCTTCGAGCTCTTGCTGTTCTTTACTAATCAACTCGCCAATAGAAGCAACAACGAGTTCTTCATCGGTTTTAACTTCGACTTTAGATTTGTCGATAGGCAAATCTTTAACGCGGATTTCGTCGCCTATGTTTTCCAACTTAGAAACATCGACTTCGATGTTTTCGGGAATATCTGTTGGCAAAGCTTCAATTTCCAGTTCGGAAACCGGAGTAAGCAAAACACCAACCTTTTTGGATTCTGCAGGTGCTTCGCCTGTAATTTCTAAAGGAATATTAACTTTAACCTTTTCGGAGAGATTAACCTGGTAAAAATCAATGTGAAGAGGATCGTCTGTTATATGGTGGACCTGAATGTTTTTGACAAGTACCGGCCTTTTGTCACCTTCAATTTCGAGCGAGATGATTCCGGTTTCTCCGGTTTTTTCGAAAACCTTTGCAAAATCTTTGCCGTTTACCTGGATGTGAATTGTCGGGATTTTGTGGCCGAAAACGTGTGCAGGGATAACACCTTGTTTTCTTAGGTTTTTTACTTTTTTACCAAGTACAGTTCGCTTTTGAGCAACAAGCGGCGTTTGTTCCATACGGGAAATGGTATCAAATTAGGCAGCCCATAGCAAGCTAGTGAGTATTAAATATTAGGCTGCAATCAAAAGTCCGTTGACTTGTCTGACACCATCAGATCTTGAGTCGCCCCCAAACTCAATATAATGATCACTGAAAGCAGATGGTGCTACGTCAACCTCTACAGTTTCGTTACTGACAGACATGTCTTTTCGTTTTAAGTCATCTGTGAAGTACTCCAGTGATGTGGCCCCTGTTGAAATTGCCGCCTGGGTAACGAAGATTTTAAGGTTAATGTCAGGAAATTGTTTCTTGATTTGACGATATTTTTTAACGATGGTCTCGACGTGATTCCCTAGAATAGTCGGAGTGTGGATTCCATAAATTGTATCAAGGACAAAAGCGATGCTTTTTGTGCCATCTTGCTGAGTTATTGGTTCTATGAAGATCAACTCGTCTGAAATACTACCGCGCTCTTGTGTTTGAGAGTGAGTATATAGAAAAAACTTGTTTGAATCACCTAGGGTAAGATTGGTGTCGTTATTAGAACCTTCGTTTTTGCATGAAAGACATTCGCGGATATTTTCAATAATCACATTCAGGTCATTTGTGTAAGTACTTGTTACTGCCTGTTGTGAAGACTGAGAATTAATAATGCCCTCAATCTCTTTAAACTTTTCTGCTAGGAGAGGATTGTCTACACTTGCACTGCCTTTTGTAACGTTTGTGAAACTATTTTTAACTTTGGCATAAATTCCTTCAAGCGTTACCATTTTTTCTCTAATCTGACTAATGTATTCTGTTAATAATTCTTTTTCGCTGGTCTGTAGCTGATCTTCTTTTCTGACAACGAGATTCTCCAAATAGTCTAGATCTTGGGAAACTGCCATTGCGCCTGATGCTGGATGAAAATCCTCGCCTAGTCTTGCGAATACAGCAATCACATCATCAGAAGGTTTCAAGGAACTTCTTAAGGATTCGATTTGCTCATCGGTGTTTGCGTCGTTTACTAGATTTAATAGGCTAAAAACTGTCCCCATTGGTCTCATGCCATCTTGAAAATGCTCCTTTATGGCTTCTGGTGTTAATTCTAGCCTATTGTCGCTCATCACTTTTTCGACCTGTTGTCTTATTTGTTCATCTTGTTCTGAGAATTGAGGTTGTTTTTTTGTAAGTTGCTGGTACATTTTGGCAACTGTTGCGCCCACTGCTTTGTTACCGTATTTGAGAAGTAATGACATTCGTTGTTTATCAAGAGGATCAGGATATAGGTCTAAGTCTTCTAATCCTCTTAAATTTAAGATGATATTGGCAAGCTTTACATCAATCGTTTCGATATTACCAATTGTTATGTTTTCCGTTTCTTGTTGAAGAATCTGCATAAACTTATCAATATCTTCTGGTGGTATACCTAGTGCTTCTGGTGTTAGGGGGTTCTGGGTTTTTCTTTTCTCCAGTAAATCTTGAATTGTTTCTGCCTTTTCTTTTGTAAGGTACTCTTCGGGGTTTATTTCCTCTCCTTGCCTGAAATTGTTCCATTTGTCATTGATTTTTAGGCTCAGATAGAATCCTAATGTGGTTTCTCTGTCAGGGTTGCGATCTGCAAGATTTGCCAGATACATGGAAATATCCGTAAAACTGCGAATGTGTTCATTAGTAAACTCACTCGGAATTTTTATAATGCCGAATCGATCAGTAAATAGATCTTTTATGTCTCCCAGTAATTTCTCTCGCTGCTTTTCAAAGGGATTTTTGTCTGTTTCAAGGGTGCTGGTAAAGTTTCTAATGTCTTTTCTCAGAGCAATGAGGTTTTGAGTGTCAAAAACCTTATTTCCTTTTTGATCTTCTTTTTCAGTCAGGGTGAATTTGGCTCTGTATAGAGGATATAGATCTTTTGAAAATTGTCTCATTTGAAATTGATTAAATTTTCCAAATAGGTCCAGATAGTCAGCAAAAACTCCTGGGGAGGCATTTATTATGTCTCGGGATGTATTGTAAAAGTCGGTTTTATCCTCATTTGACCATCGCTCCGTGGTAAATCTGGTTTCCATGCCTGAAAGACCGTTTACTATTGTGGCCATTGTTTTTGGCTGAGTAGTTTTGCTCGATAAGGTTCTATCAACAGTATTTATTAATATGCTTAGAGATTCGACTTGGCTTAGCGGACCTGCACCATGTTCTTTGATATAACTGGAGACGACTCTAAGGGTCATGGGCATTTGATCGGGCTCACCTTTTTGTAAATATGAGATCCATTGGTTCTGTAGTTGTTCTAGGCAAAAGTTTTTAGCTTTGCTTGTCGAAAACAATTCATTTAATTTGTCTGCCGTTTTCATCAGCTCACTAACTGCAAACCAATCTCCATCTTCAAGAGCGGAGTATGCGATAAGTAAACCTTGCCAGTTTTTTTCAGAGAGGGCAAATGTGTCTTCCGAGAGGGCAGTTGCTGCTCTGCGCACCTCATCGTGAGCAAAATCATTTGCCATATGGCTGAAATTGTAGCTATGTTCTCGTTGAAGATTTTGGATTACACCTCCAGTTTTTGCATCTAATTCGCTGTCGATAGAAAAAACTCCAGTGCCTTGTATTTTTTTAACAAAACTGATGCCAGTGTCGGTTTTTAATAATCCGGGATACTTGCTTGCAAACAGAAGGTCTTTCTCATCTACTGAATCTTTAATTTCTCTCAATCTTTCACGAGTTAAGATTCCACTTTTTTCAGCGTCCATTATGGACGTCGCAAAATGATAGAACTCGTCCGATTTATGATACATAGTGTTGAATTCGGTGATAAATTCAATTCCTTCATCGCTCAAATATTGATTTTTGTTGGACAATACAAGTCCCAAGAATACGCCTGGATCTCCGAGCATTTGAGGGTGTTTTATTGGGATAGCAAGTGCAAAATTTATTTCTTCTTCGGAGTTTTGAGAATCTAGACAAAACTTTCTAACACTCTCGCTCTGGAAAAATGATATTAGTCCTTTTTTGCTTGGATAATCATCTGGTAATTTACGTGCTTCATCTATTTTCGCCACTAATTTTCTTGCTTTGTTTAATTTTTCCATCATTTGATCCCGTTCATCAGTTTTCATATAGTCGGCTGGTTTGAGCATTGCGCCAAAATCTGGAATAGCTTTGCTTGCATGAAGGAAAAATTCAAGATCGGAATCCGAAAATTCTCCTCTTTTGTTTGCTGCTTTCAAAAGAACTTCGGGGCTAGCACTTTGGGCGGCCAGCGATTGTAGACTTCTACTGTTTTCCCTGTTTGAAAGTAGGTATATTTTTAAATTGTCGAGTTTACCCCCCAGAGCTACCCATGGGCTTGGTTTTGATTGATCTGCTTCTTGATCTACTAAGTTAGTAAATACTGCTCTCGCTTCTTCCAATTGTGGATATTTTTTAACAACCCTTTCAAATATTTCTTCCCAGTCTTTTGTTTGTGTAAGAGCTTCTATAGTTGTGTATCTGCTTCTGTCTCCAACTCCACTTGTGGTTTGGGTGCTGAGAATCGCAAAGATCAAAGGGTCTGGTTCGGGATAAAAGAATGCCGCACTAACGTCACTCCTACCGACGTAACCACCAAAAATGGTGTCTCTGTTTTCGTTGTCTATATCAATTAAATCTTGCTGGAAGATTGACTGAGCAATTTTCGACTTTGAAAGAGCACTCCAGTATGGTTGCTCCCATTCGTGAACCCCGTATCTAAAGCCACTACTATTTAAATCTCCCGAAATTGAAAACGGGTCAGTTATTCTTTCGTCTGCTAGGAATGACTCAAAGCGTTTTTTTTGGCTATAGTCATGTGAGTCCCACCTACTATTTTCATCTTCAACGGGCGGTCTGTACGCATCAAATTGCTGTTTGATTGCGGGCGTGAGAATGAAACGGGCCATATGTCCTAAGATTTGATGTTTCTGTATAAAAATATCGCCATGAAAACCGCCACCCATTGCTCTCACAATATCCTCTTGCGATGGTGCATCTTTTGAGGGGGATTCCTTGCCGTCTAAAATATTCTTAGCCTCGGCCATGTATCTCTCTGCAGTTTCTTGATCTATTTGTCCGTGTTTTACGCTGACGGCTAGGTAGGGGGATACGATTTCATCTATGAAAATCTGGTTGACTTCTTCATTTAATCCTGAACTATCTTCAAGCTCCCTGACGAAACCTTCTGTGGCTGATATTGAATCTTTAATTGACTTTGCCAGCTCAGTTCTAACTACGCGTCGTCGTATGCTTTCGAAGCCTGTGCTATTTGCCCGAATATCATAATTAAATCTTTTCGTTTCTCCTTCTTCACCGCCCATATCATCTTTAATCTTTTCTTTTTCTTTTTTTAGTGCTTTTCTCTTACGAAGAGACAATAACCTGGACAAGCCCTTTTTTTTATCGTGACCCTGAAGCTCTCTATCGACACCACGTAGAGATTCTTCAAGCATCCAGTGCTCGTTTGGAGGCCTGTACCCGTCTTCTGGAACAGCGGCCAGGTGATTTTTTACTGCTAGTTCTACTGATTTACTTTGAGCGATGAGCTCTCGGGGATCTTGTTCTCCTGGTAGTTGGGATTTTTCGTTTTGATAGCGTTCTGTTAATTGTTTTGTTTTTTGATCTAGCTCTCCAATTGATGAATGTTTGAATGGTTCTACCTGTCCTTCTCTTTCAAAAGTAATGAGATCAATCGTCCTTTCTGCATTAACGTTTAGTTTTCTTTTTAATTGAGTGAGTTTTTCTCGGAAGAAATTGGCTTCAAGGCTTTGGGGTTCTACAGTGAACGATTGATCTTGCGTGGGAGATAAATTCTCCCCTGTAGGCTTTGGTGCTTCAGGAATATCCATATAAAACAGTGTAGTTTCTATTGGGGTGGGTTTCAAATTTTGAGGTTGTTGTTGACTTTATAAATTGTGCAGGGGAAGATGAAAAGATGAATATTTCCTTAGATCATCGAGACGAGATTGTAAAACGGCTGACGCAGGATTTGGTTGAGGAGATGGAAAAAAACGGCGTTACGGAAGCGGATTTGCCGAAAATTGCCGATTTTATTCTGGAAAAGGTGGATAAGGCGCAGAATCATAACGAGTTAATTACACTTTTGGATCAACTATCTGCAAAATGGCCGTTTTTTGAAACTGTGGAGCAATTGGAGCGGGGAGAAGTACGTGAACTTATGGAAGATAGTGCCGAAAAAGATTTACTTAAACTTGCCAGGGCCGGAAGATAGAAGAGGTAATTAGATTCTCAAAGAAATTAATGAAAAGTAGCAATTAGTGCCTAGCCACTAGTGCTTAGTCGTTTATTCTAGGCACTAGGAACTAGTAGCTAGTTGCTTGTTATCCCTGTTAACTTCCTGTTA
>DATIHT010000011.1:0-10563 GCA_035480415.1 Saccharimonadales bacterium (SeqCode)
GTGGTAGAAGAAAAAGCACAAGAAGACCAAAATGGTACATCCGATCCACTGGAAAAAGTCGACGAATCCCAGAATCTTGATCCTGTTGAGCCCGAAGATGCTAAAGTATTAGAAGACGAAATAGATGATAAGTCAAAAACAGACGATGACAAGACTACTTAAATGAAAGCCGTCTCGTTCTTATTACTATTAACTATTAACTATGAACAACCAACAAATTCATCGACCTCCAGTTGTGACCATCATGGGTCATGTGGATCATGGTAAAACTACTCTCCTAGACGCAATCAGAAAAACAAATGTTGCAGCAAGAGAACACGGTGGTATCACCCAACACATTGGTGCATATCAGGTAGAACAAGACGGCAAACTAATAACGTTTGTAGACACCCCTGGTCACGCAGCATTCGAAAAAATGCGCTCACGTGGAGTCGAGGTTGCAGACATCGTAATTCTAGTTGTTGCGGCAAACGACGGTGTTAAACCTCAAACAACAGAAGCAATTAAACACATAAAGCGCGCACAAAAGCCAACAATTGTAGCCATAACCAAGGTCGATCTTCCCAATTTAAATATAGACAAAGCCAAAAGCGAGCTTCAAAAAGAAGGCATTACAGTCGAAGGTTACGGCGGGGATGTGCCAGTTGTCGAAGTAGCAGCCACAAAAGGGCAGGGAATAAGCGAACTTTTAGAAGTAATAAACCTTGTTTGGGAACTAAATCCTCAAGAATCCAGGCCAAACGAGCCGCTCGAAGCGGTGGTTGTGGAATCTTTCATGGACAAAAATAGGGGAGCAATAGCAACAGTTATTGTAAGGGCAGGCACCCTTTCACTTGGTCAAAAGATTGTTGTAGATGGCGACACAATCGCAGTTAGGGCGCTAATAGACGACAATGGTAAAAATATAAAAGAAGCTCTGCCTGGAAAACCTGTAGAAATTTTGGGTTTCAAAAAAACGCTGGAAGTTGGCAGCATCGTTAAAGATACAAACCAAACAGCTGCGCAGGCAAAAAAAGCCCCCGCTACATTGGCAGAAATCATTGCAAAGAGTGAAGGGGCCAAAAACAAATTCAAGGTAATAATAAAAGCAGATGTAGAAGGAAGCCTGGAAGCAGTCTTGCAAAATTTACCAGCAAACGTTTTAGTTTTATCATCATCAACAGGCCAGGTAACAGACAACGATATAGACTTTGCCAAGACAGCATCGGCACCAATTATCGCCTTCAACGTTAAAGTTCCACCTCCTGTTGCAAACAAAGCCGAAAGAGATGGAGTATACGTCAAAACGTACGACGTAATTTATAAGCTTTTGGAAGACATAGAAGATGTGGTCGCAGGCTTCGAGCAGGCAAAAGCACAGCAAAAAATAGTCGGCAAGGCAAAAATTATTGCCAGCTTCCAAATAGAAGGTAAAAAAATCGCAGGCGTTAAGGTTCAAAGCGGCAAAATTACAATAGGGGACGAAGTTATTATTGTTAGGGGTAATTCCGAAATCGGAAATGCCAAAATAGCATCGATTAAAAAATTCAAAAAAGAAATTACTTCTGTGCCTACTGGCCAGGAGTGCGGAATAGCTCTTAACCCCGAGCTTGAATTCCAAGAAGGCGATATCGTAGAATCCTACGGCCAATAGTAAAGTACACGTATTGGACCCATAGTATTGCAAAACAGAGAATATAGTAGTATAATTCTCAAACTTCTGCCAAAGTTACATCAAAATCTGCCAAATAAAAATGGATCAAAATCTAAAGGACGCAGTTCTTAACAATATTACCAAGGCTGAAAATATTGCCATCGTGGTCGCCAAACAAACCGGCGCCGACGGCCTTGCAGCTGGTCTTGCATTGTATCTTTCACTTGTAAAACTCGACAAAAACATTTCAATTATTGCACAAAGCCCCACAGTTGAAGACGCTCAAAACCTTTATGGTGTCGACAAAATTGGTCAGGGCCAGGGCGCAAAAACCCCTGTAGTTGTTGTAGACAATGCAATCGAAACTGTAGATAAGGTAACTTACTTTTTAGACAAAACCCAATTAAAAGTTGTAATTCATCCACTTCCTGGTACGCCTCAAATTTCAAAAGACCAAATTTCTGTAGAATATACTGCTGCACCGGCGAACCTAATTTTTGCAATTGGAGTTGAAAGTTTACCCGATTTGCGAACATCTTTTACTCATGAACAAGAAATTAACCCAGAAGCGCAAATTATTAACATCAATAACCTTCAACCCAGCCAAAAATTTGCTCAAATAGACGTAGTTAACCCGCAAGCGTCAGCACTTAGCGAAGTTGTGGCCAAGTTTATACAAGACTCAGCACTACCAGTAGACGAAGATATCGCCTTTAATCTCTATGTAGGTATTCAACATGCAACAAACAATTTTGCCCCGGCACTTTCCAGCCCGTCGAGTTTCGAAGTTGCCTCCTGGCTTCTAAAATTTGGTGCAGGTAAAGCAAGCTTTGCAAGACAAAGCACTCCACATCAACCTTTTAGTGAGCCTCAGAGAGCCCAGGTTCCGCCAAAACCAACAGTAACTCCCTGGCAAATAGTTTCTCAGCCGCCTTTCACACAAGGTGCATCCCCAACCCCAATTCAGTCAAACGACCCATTCGTCCTCAATGATTATGATCAGGGAGACGATATGTATGAAAGAAACCAGACAATGGAAGAAGTTGAAAGGCAGGAAACACCAACTGCCACACTAAAATCCAGCGACTGGCTAAAACCGCCAAAAGTTTATAAGGGTTCCGAATCACCCGGCGAAAACAAAGGCTAAACTTAGTTTAAAAATTTAGACATTTTGATTTCATTTAAAATTTAAAATTGAAAATTGAAAATTATTGATATATACTACCAATCCATATGGCCACAGCAAGCGCTAAAAAATCAGTAATAGACAAATTCGCAACACACGCCGGAGACACAGGTTCCCCGGAAGTTCAGGTTGCGCTAATTTCACAAAGAATTCAGACAGTTTCAGATCATCTTAAAAGTCACGGTCACGACGACCACTCCAGACGCGGTCTTCTTTCTATGATCAACAAACGCAGACGTCTTCTCCACTACTTAACCCGAAAAGCCCCTGACAGGTACAAAGATATTATTGGTAAATTAGGGCTTCCCAAGTAATAACTATGCAAGATAGAGCTTATATAGAAGCTTCTTCAGAACCTCCAGCAAGTTGGATTCAAAGCTACCAATTTCTTACTAAAGAAGCTGCGAATAAAGCAATGTCCAGAATGAGAGATTTACTACTGGAACTTGATGTTGATGCAAGCGTAATGGGTTTTTCAATCAAAATAGAGGGTACTGATGATCTAGAGTTTCATATAGCTTTAGTAGGGGAAGAAGAACTAGAGCATCAAGCATCAAGGGAGTTCCAAGCATGTACTGAAGAGGCTATACCAAGTGTTTTGAGCAAAGAGTTTGCTGAACCATTAATTGCGAGACGCAGGTTGTTCTTAGAGACTCGCACAGAGTGGTTTGAGAAACAACACCAATAAAAACCCTTTGCTTGCAAAACTAATACTTATAGGGTAAAATAGACTTAGGTTAAGACATTTGGGCTGTTGGAAGTTGAGTAGTGTGAACCAAAAAATGATTCACAGTATCCGATTTCTAACTCCCCTCTCTCTTTTCACATTTCGATAAATTTAATGGCAAAAATAGTTAAAAAAGAATTAGATCTTGCTGGCAAAAAGCTTATCCTTGAAACTGGAGAGCTTGCAGGCCATGCCAATGGTGCAGTTCTTGCACAATATGGCGAGACAGTAGTGCTTGCAACCGCAGTTTCCAAAGAAGCACCGCCAGACATGGGCTTTTTCCCACTCGCCGTTGATTTCGAAGAACGTCATTATGCAGGTGGAAGAATCTCGACCTCAAGGTTCATAAAAAGAGAAGGCAGACCATCAGAAAAATCAGTCCTCTCCGGAAGAATCATAGACAGATCAATCAGACCCCTTTTCCCTAAAGATTATCAGGCAGAAGTACAAGTAATAGTCACAGTCTTATCAATAGACGGAGAAAATGATCCAGATGTACTTGGTCTAATTGCAGCATCAGCAGCACTAACAATCTCAGACATTCCATGGAATGGTCCCCTCTCTGGTGTCAGAGTAGGCTCAAAGGAGAATGACTATTTTGTCAATCCAACAGAAGAAGAAAAGAAATTTTCAGATCTCGAACTGTTAGTTGCCTCAACAAAAGACGAAATCGTCATGATCGAGGCAGGAGCTCAGGAAGTAGACGAAAAAAGAATGGCAGGCGCCATCGAATACGCAGTTGAAAACGGAAAACAAATAATCAAACTAATTGAGGATCTTGCAAAAGATGCCGGTAAAGAAAAGCAAAAATATGAACCTAAAAAGGTTCAGGGCGACAAAGAGAAAGCCGTCAAAGATTTCATAGAATCAGACATAATAAAAGATCTTGAAAAACCTGGTAAAGCCCAGGGTGATTCGTGGTTTGGCGATTCGCTATCAAGATTAAAAGAAGTATTCGGAGAAGGCGAAGATGCCGTCAACAGTTTGGTGCTTGCAGATTGTCTTGACGATGCAGTTGTCGATTTTATGCGTTCACATGTTCTGACCAAAAAAATCAGAATAGACGGCAGAAAACCAGACGAAATAAGACCAATATCAATAAAAGTACCGGTTCTTCCAAGAACACACGGTTCGGCAATTTTCCAAAGAGGTGAAACACAGGTTCTTTCGATAGTAACTTTAGGTTCCCCCGCACTCGAGCTTTTAATAGAAGGCATGTACGGTGAAGAGAAAAGAAGATATATGCATCACTACAACTTCCCTCCTTATTCGGCAGGCGAAGTTAAAAGAGTAGGTTCACCAGGAAGAAGAGAAATTGGTCACGGAGCACTCGCAGAAAAAGCACTTGTTCCGGTTATCCCACCAACAGATGTATTCCCTTACACCATAAGGGTAGTTTCCGAATGTCTCTCCTCGGCAGGATCGACATCTCAGGCTTCAGTCTGTGGTTCAACTTTGGCACTGATGGACGCAGGTGTTCCGCTTAAGGAACCAGTTGCTGGTATCTCAATTGGTCTAATAACTGACAAAACAGATAGATCAAAATACGTTCTCCTTACTGATATTGCATACCAGGAAGATTCCCAGGGTGATATGGATTTCAAAGTAGCAGGAACCAAAAACGGAATCACAGCAATCCAAATGGACATCAAGCTCTCAGGAATTTCAACCAAAATAGCAACAGAAGCTCTCGATGCGGCAAAAGTTGCAAGAATGGCAATTTTGGGCATGATGAAAGATGCACTTCCACAATCCAGAGAAAAGATTTCCAAACACGCACCAACAGTTATCTTGGTCAAGATTGATCCGACAAAAATTGGTGAAGTTATCGGCTCCGGTGGAAGAGTTATCAATAAGATTATTGAATCAACAGGCGCAGCAGTAGATATCGAAGACGACGGTTCTGTAATGATTAGTGCCAAAGATCCGGAAGCAGCTCAAAAAGCAGCCGAATGGGTTGAAGGAATCGTAAAAGAACCACAACCGGGGGAAGAATTTGAAGGTCCGGTTAAAAGAATCATGAACTTTGGTGCATTTGTTGAAATCCTTCCTGGAAAAGAAGGTCTTGTTCACATTTCCAAAATGGCACCATATCACGTCGAAAAAGTAGAAGATGTGGTTAAATTGGGTCAGGTAGTCAAAGTAAAGGTTTCGGAAGTCGACGACATGGGAAGACTGAACCTTTCAATGCTATTTGGCGACGATGAGAAGAAAAAAGAATCACAACAAGAAGGCAGCCCAAGATTCAACGACCGTGGTCCGCGAAGAGACAATAGGCACGGCGGCGGCGGTTTCGACAGGCGTCCTTCGAGCCGTCCCCCAAAGAAGCGTTTCTAAAAAGTTCATCTTTCTGGTTTTTTTCGCCATCCTCGCTGTATTTATTTTTATCAAATCTCAAAAACACCAAAGCGAAATCAAAATAAGTCAAAATAAGAATAATTTTAGAATCGATTTTCAAATCAACAAAAAAGACCAAAGATACGCGCAAGAAATCTTGCAAAAAATCCAGGCAAATCAAGACATACAAAAAGGGGTTGAATTTCAGTTAGATGCCACATCGTCTGCAAAGTTGGCCTTTGCCGCCCCAATTACTATCAAAACCAAATTTCAAAAAGATGCAATTACATTTCAGGGAGAATCACAAATACCCATCATATCCGGTAATTTAACTTCGCCATCAGGTTTTGGTCTCCCCCAGGACACAAATATGGTTATTTATCAAAAGGATCTGGTACAAAACCTCGCAAGCAAGTTGCAATTACAAAAAACCCTGGCTGATTATCTTAGTCAAAATTTTAAATCACAAGACGGCCAAATGCTTATATTCTACGGAGAGAAAAACGATTTTATATTGGTTGTAAAACCTATACAAATACCGGATTTACATGAACTAGAAACGATACTGAAGAGTTCATATAAAAAAGAAACCGAAGGGGAAGTCGATATTCATATCTTAAAAATTTCAGACGAACAATCACTTTCTTTTTTCCAGCTAAACGATCATCTCTATATGACCTCTACACTCGACGGCGCAAAAAATATGATCAAAATCCAAAATAGCCAGGCAGCGTCATTAAAATTTCCGCCAATAAACAGTAATATTTCGTTTGCATTTTTTGTGCACGAAGGTGAATTGACAAACGAACAGGCTTTTGCCTATATTACAAACCTAAGTCCAACTGTTCAAAAATATGCCAAAGGGGCAAAAGAAGGCCTGCTGGTTATACGCGACAAACAAATCTCCGGCTACATCAACTTCTAAAGTTCGAGGTGCGACCTCGGCCACCACACGAGGTCGTTCCTCGAATCCGAAATTTACGTTACAATAAGGTATGGCCCAAACTGCTCAGTTCGACGATATTCATCTTCTAGAACAAAAAATAACAAACGCTCCTCTTCCACCAGAGTTAATGGCAAAAGCAAAAGCCATGTGTGACCGTCTGCTTAGAATGTCCGATTCAACAGGTTACATGCAGGAATACGATACTGTCTCAAGATATTTGGACTGGATAATAAACATTCCCTGGAGCAAAAAAAGTCAGGATAATTTATCCCTGGAAAATGCCAAAAAAGTACTGGACGCAAACCATTATGGTTTGGACCACATTAAAGAGCGAATTTTAGAATACATTGCAGTTGCAAATCTAAACTCGCCACAATCTCAAAAAACCAAAGCACCGGCACTTTTATTGCTTGGTTTAGTTGGTACGGGAAAAACAACAATGGCTTACTCGATTGCCCAGGCACTAGGCAGACAATTTGGCAGAATACCAATGGGTGGAATGGGAGACGCGCTTCAGCTTCGGGGCAGGGCAAGAGCTTACCCGGATGCCGAACCCGGCCAAATAATAAAAGTACTAAGGCGTGTAAGCACCAAAAACCCGGTAATTCTACTTGACGAAATAGACAGGGTAACCGACGAAGCCAAAGCCGACATCATGGGTGTTTTAGTAGAGCTCCTGGACCCGGAGCAAAACAGCAGCTTCCTGGATCATTTTCTAGATTACCCAATAGATCTTTCAGAAGTGCTTTTTATTGCAACTGCAAACAATACCGGCAATATAGCAACTGCCGTAATGGACAGACTGGAAGTTATGGAAATGCCAACCTACACAGATGCTCAAAAAATCACAATTGGCAAAGAGTATTTACTTCCAAGAGCAATTACGGCATCCGGTCTTAAAAATACCGAATTAATTTTCGACGAATCGGTTTGGGAACATATAGTAAGGCCGCTCGGGTTTGATGCAGGTATGAGAACTTTAGACAGAACCATAAATGGAATTTGCAGAAAAGTCGCCAAACTTAAGTTAGAAGGCAAGCTAACGAGCCTCACCTTAACCGGAGACAATCTCAAAGAATATATACCGACATATTAATTTTCAATTCACAATTTTAAATTTTCATTGAAATCTAAATGTTTAAAAATTAAATTTTAAAAAATTCATTAAAAATTTTAAATTAAAAATTAAAAATTACGCGATTTACATTAATCTTGGAACCAACTAGCCTTAGCCCCGCAAGCCACAAAGTGGCTGAGGAGCGCAGGACAGATAGCTTACTATCTGTCCTATAGTTGTATTCGTGAAAAATTTGATATACAATATTTAATATGCCCAGAAAGTATACTCGCAGATCAAAGGGATCACCTTTGGCATTGGAGAAAAAAACCATAACAAACATTATCGGTTTTTCCATGCTTGCAGTATCTATCCTTCTCCTTATCTCACTTTTCACAAAAACAGGTGCACTTCTACAGCTTAAAACCTACGCAACAAAACTCTTCGGTATAGGTACCATACTCATACCTTTTTTAATTGCGATAATCGCACTGCCACTTGTCGGTTTTAAAAAAAGCTTTACTAAAGCAAATGTTGCAATCGGTATAGCGGGCGTAATACTTTCGTTTATAGGTTTGGTATCAGCATTTTCCGAAAAAGCTGCCGGTGTTGTCGGTGCTTCTCTATGGGCAACTGCAAAATCAACATTAACCTCACCCGGTGCGTTTTTCGTCCTACTTTTTGCCTTCATTATCTCGGCAATCATTACAATGAACACCAGCGTAGAACAGACAATGGGCTCAGTTTCTGCAATCTTCAAAAAGATTTCGTCGGTGTTTGGTGCATTAGGGGGCAAATTTAAATCAGAAAAACCAAAGTTTTCCACAAAAATTCCACTGGACAATAATAGTTACAAATCCAGATCATCCAAATTAAAAGGTGAGGAAGCAGTTGATGCAAACGGTCTCGGCCAAAGCGTCATTGTAAACTCACCGGGCCAAACACAAATCTGGCAATACCCCCCGCTTTCTCTCCTAAACGAGCCAAAAGGCAGTGGTGCAAACAGGGGAAATGTTAAGCAAAATGCCCAGACAATAGAAAAAACCTTAGAAGCATTCGGCATTCATGCAGAAGTTGTCGAAGTAAATCCGGGTCCTACGGTTACCCAGTACGCGCTTAAAATTCCGGTAGGTACCAAACTTTCCAAAATCCTTACCCTTCAAAACGATTTGGCACTTAACCTTGCCACCTCAACAGGAAATGTCAGGATCGAAGCCCCAATTCCCGGTAAATCGTTAATCGGTATCGAAATACCAAACATTTCACCGGAAATTGTAACCCTTAAAAACGTACTCTCATCAGACGTAATGCGAACCAACAAAAGCAAAACTGCAGTCGGTATGGGCTTTGATGTTTCCGGAAACACAATAATTGCCGATATTGCAAAAATGCCGCATTTGTTAATTGCCGGCACAACAGGTTCTGGAAAATCTGTTCTTATGAACGCATTAATTGCAACATTGCTTTTTAGGGCAAGTCCCCAGGAAGTAAAACTAATACTTGTAGACCCAAAAAGGGTAGAGCTAAACGAATACAACGACATCCCTCACCTACTAACCCCTGTAATTGTCGAACCAGACAAAATATTATCTGCCCTCAAATGGGCAATGCAGGAAATGGACAGACGCTACAAATTATTTAAAGAGGCACAGGTTAGAAACATAGCAGGCTACAATGAACTCTCAGGTTTTCAGGCACTTCCCTACATAATAATTATAATCGACGAGCTTCACAGCCTTATGGAGTTTGCACCCGTAGAAGTTGAGGACGCAATCGTCCGCCTGGCAGCACTAGCTCGGGCAACAGGTATTCACTTAGTTGTTGCAACTCAAAGGCCATCAGTCGATGTTATTACCGGTCTCATTAAAGCAAACATTCCGGCAAGGATTGCCTTCAATGTTTCTTCAATGGTAGATTCCCGGGTAATTATAGATTCGCCCGGTGCCGAAAAATTGCTTGGAAAAGGTGACATGTTGTATGTGCCGCCGGACGCTTCCAAACCGCAAAGAATCCAGGGTGTGTATGTTTCCGATAACGAAATCAGAAATCTTATAGATTTTCTTAAAAATTCCGGCTTCTCACCGGAATATACCGAAGAAGTCACCCAAATGCCAATCGGCAAAGCAGGTGGACACCCAGGTGGTGGGGGAGACAATGGAGATAAAGACGATCTTTTCGACGAGGCAGTCAGAACTGTTTGTCAGTACGACAGGGCGTCTGCGTCACTCCTTCAGCGGAGGTTGAGGGTTGGTTACGCCAGAGCAGCAAGGTTGATCGACGAACTTGAAACAGCTGGTATCATAGGGCCTGGAGAAGGTTCCAAGCCACGCGATGTTTTAGTCAAAAACGCCGAAGAATATCTCCAATCTGGGAATCAATCTCCAGAGTAAAAAATATCTATTAATTTTAAATTTAATAGTCACTATGCGCAAAGTCGGTGAAATTTTAAAAACAACACGGGAAGCAAAGCACATCTCACAGCAGGAGGTCGCCTCGCATCTTAATCTCAAAATAGGACAGGTAGAAGCAATAGAAAACGGCAATTGGGGAAGCCTGCCGGAAGCAGCATACGTTAAAGGTTTCATCAAAAACTATGCTCATTTTTTACATCTGGATAGCGAAAAACTGCTTGCACTCCACCGGGCAGAATATGATGAGCGAAAGTTTATAAAACCTT
>DATIHT010000012.1:0-3953 GCA_035480415.1 Saccharimonadales bacterium (SeqCode)
GAACAAGTAAGACATTTTAAATTCGACATTCTTGTTTGGGAATACTTTATCAACGACGTTCAGCCTGAAAATAGCTCCGGGACACCGATACTTATCAAAAATTCCACCAGAGGCAAAATAGTCACTTTTCTTTCTGGCAAATCTTTTTTCTTCGACTATGTTTATTGGAGGCTTTCTTCCAGATACGAAAAAACGATTCAGGAACTCAGAACTGCAGATCTAGACCAGTATCACAACCCGGAAGTATTAGCGGCGCACGAACAACGCATTACAACATTCGTGAAATCCCTAAAGGCAGATAATACAAAAATCGTGGTTATTTTCTTTCCCTCAATATATCTACTCGCACCAGACTATTCGGCAAAAGCCGAACATTACATGATGGTAGATTATTTTAAACAACAGGGTGTAGATGCAGAAGTAGACCTTTTACCGGATTTAATAAACCAAGACAAAAGAAAACTTATGGCCAGCAGGTTCGACACTCATCCAAATGAAATTGTGCACAAACTGGCAGCAGACAAACTGTACGATGCAATATTGCCCCTTTTAGACAAAAGTACAAAGTAGCCTATTTTTTGCCTTCTTTAGAAGCTCCTGTTAAAACAGCAACAGCCCACCCGGCACCTGTTACCACGATGGCAACTATTAGGGTAAATAGAATACTAGAAACACCAAGGCCTAGAACTAACGCAAACTTTTTGATTACCCAAACAGCAATAATATTAACAACCAAATATAGTATTCCCCAGATTGCTTCATCTTTCATTTTCATGCCAGCGCTTTTAAAAACAGTCGCCAAACCTTCCACAAAGCCGCTTTTTCTAACAATCGGGTCAACGACAGCGCCTACTAGCGTCAAAATAAATCCACAAACTACAGCTGCCATTGGCATCGACACCTTTGCGTTTCCGAGAACTACATTATTTTTGAAAATCAAAGATAAGACCAACAGTGCAACGGTATTTGCGACCCAAAATGCCAAAAACTCTACAATTTTCTTTTGATTAATAAAAATCACCTCCAGACCGGTACATTCAGAATATATCAGTACAAAGTAGGAGTCAAACAAAAGTTCTGCATTTGACCAGAAAATCCAGGTGATGTACACTAGATATTAGCTTTATGTTGATCTCCCAGGAGCAGATAATAGATAAACTCCGTGAATGTCTTGATCCCGAACTTGGCCTTAATATTGTCGATCTCGGCCTGGTCTATGGTGTAAACGTAGAAGGGTCAAGCGTAAATGTCTTAATGACCCTAACAACTCCGGGATGCCCCCTAGATTCTTATTTCACAAAAGATATAACTTCCAGGTTAAAGTCCCTAAAAGGAATATCAGACGTGTCAGTCGAATTAACATTTGAACCACCGTGGAATCCTGCCAAAATGTCAGACGAGAGTATGGACCTGCTCGGGTTCGTAAACTGACGTCGCCTATTTACTTTCGGGTAAAATTTGGGTAAAATTTTAACAACACGCAAGAAAATAAAAATGGGGTATTGACAAGGTCAATATCTAGTGTCTAATCTGGAATTAGACCACAAGATATTGTGCTTTTAGCAACACTGTGAAACATTTCAGTTGTTACACTTAGTAGTCTGCAGCTAAAAGCAATTTCAGGGCAGCATAGTTTTTAAAAAGAAGGTTGTAAGGGGAAATAAATTTGATTTGTCCGTTTTGTTCTAATGAGGAAACGAAGGTAGTTGATAAAAGAGAAGGTGATGGCGGCAAAACTACAAGAAGAAGACGTGCTTGTTTGAAATGCGGACGCAGATTTACAACTTTTGAAAGAGTTCAAACGCTTGACTTGTTAATCGTAAAAAAAGATGGCAAGCGGGAAGTATTCGACAGACAAAAGGTTCGAGGCGGAATTATAAAAGCGGTAGAGAAGAGACCGGTATCCGCACAAGACGTTGAAAGAGTAATTGACGAAATAGAAGCAGAACTTAGAAAAAGTGCAAAAGCAGAAGTACAAAGTAAGCAAATTGGAGACTTTGTTATTAAAAAATTAAAAAAGTTAGACGAAATTGCATATATCAGATTCGCATCGGTATATAGACAGTTTGCAGATCTTTCAGATTTTGAAAGAGAACTAAGCAAATTATCAAAAGGATTAAAACAAAAGTAAGAGAGCTTGTTTAAAAAAATATAAATAACATGAAAGTAAACGGAAAAACATTCAAAGTAGACACAAGAGACAAAATAAGGGCAAAGGCCAGAGAAGCTGGTAGAAAAATTCCACAGGCACCAGCAGACTTAATAGATCCTCTACTTTCCGAAAACGCAGCCTACATTGCAAAGACCAGATACGCATTCAGAAACGAACAAGGTGAACCAATTGAATCACCAAAAGACATGTTCTGGAGAATTGCATATTACATAGGTACAGCAGACACGATTTATCCCCAAAGCAAAACCAATCATCTAAAAACAGCAAAAGAGTTCTACAATTTAATGGCTGTTCAGAAATTTATCCCGAACACACCAACAATGGTCAACTCTGCCAAAATCGGGCAAAGCCTTTCCGCGTGTTTTGTACTTCCGGTTGAAGATGACATGCAGTCAATCCTAAGGACTATGTCCAACATGGCCATGATCCACAAAATGGCAGGCGGAACAGGTTTCTCATTCTCAAGGTTAAGACCAAAAGACGATATCATCGGAACTTCCAAAGGAAAATCAACAGGTCCGGTTGCCTTCATGCAGGCATACAACGATGTCTGTTCCCAAATAAGACAAGGTGGAGTAAGAAGGGGAGCAAACATGGGAATCCTTCACTACACCCATCCGGATGTGCTGCGGTTTGCAGTCCACAAGGTAGATGAGTTCTCACTAACCAACTTCAACATTTCAGTAACGGTAGACGAGAAATTCATGGAACAGGTCAAAGAAGACGCAAAGTACGTTGAAGGAGAAATGGATGTTGATGGAATCATCGAGGAAATCAAAGAAGCATATGCAATTCGTGATCTTGATCTCAAAACCGTCAGAGTCGAAGAGGGTGTAGTTAAGCTTTACGAGCTTTGTAGGGCAATAGAAGAAGACGAAGGATACGAGATGATAAACCCTCACACAGGAAAAGTCACAGGTAAATTAAATGCCAAAAAAGTATTTGACCTAATCACCAAGCTTGCATACCAGTATGGTGATCCTGGAATGATCTTAATCGACAGAGTCAACAACTCCAGAGCAAACCCAACACCAAATATTGGTCTGATCGAAGCAACAAACCCATGCGCCGAACAACCACTTCTTCCATATGATGCTTGTACTCTTGGCTCAATTAATCTTTCCAAGTTCACAAAAAATGAAACAGCGAATCTTTCAGGAGAAAAAAGAGTTGACTGGGAAGGACTCAAAGAGGCAGTTCACACAGCAATTCACTTCCTGGACAACGTTTTGGACATGAACGAATATCCAATTAAGGATATCGATGAAATGACATCAACAATTAGAAGAATCGGACTTGGAGTAATGGGCTGGGCCGATATGCTGGTAAAACTCCAAATGGGATACGACACCCAGGAAGGATTCCAGCTGGCAGAAAAAGTGATGCAGTTTGTCCAACTCGAGGCGGACAACGCAAGTGTGGATCTTGCAAAAATAAGGGGAGTGTTTCCAGGGTTCAAAGGCTCAAGATACGACAAAAAAGGTGAAATCAAACCAAGAAACGGAGCAAGAACAACAATTGCACCAACAGGAACCATCTCGCTTCTTGCAGATTGTTCTTCTGGAATCGAACCTCACTTTGCACTTACATATGCAAAAAACACCATAGAAGGTAAAAGATTATTCACAACAAACAAATACCTTGAGGCAGAACTGAAAAAGCGAGGTCTGGACAGCGAAGATCTTCTTGCCAAAATCGAAGAAAATAAAGGTTCTGTTCAGAATCTGGACGAAATCCCGGAAGATCTCAGAAAATCATTTGTAGTTGCCGGAGACATTGC
>DATIHT010000013.1:0-3756 GCA_035480415.1 Saccharimonadales bacterium (SeqCode)
ACTTCCCATGTTTGCACTGCAATAGGTTCAGGTTTTGGTAAAGGTCGCTCAGTCATAACGGTGTTAGATGGAATATTATAGTACTTTTGGCAAGTGTGCCTAAATAGCCTTCTTTATAAGTGTTGGAATATCTTCAAAACTGTCAGCCACCATTGCTCCTGATTTTTTTAATATCTTTATCTTTTCATCCATTGAGGCTTCAAGGCCAACAATAGCACCTGCATGACCAAGCGCAGTGTCCTTTGGCAGCTTTTCTGCAAATTTGCCTGCCAAAAAAACAATCAAAGGCTTTGTAAACTTCCCTTCTTCTTTAAGCTTAGCAGCTTCAATTTCGGCACTTCCACCTACTTCTCCGAAGGCAACCACCACCTTTGTCTCAGGGTCTTTCTCGAACTCCAAAAGAAGATCAGAAAACGTTATTCCTGCAAGTAAATCGCCCCCTACACCCACAACTGTAGATTGCCCGAATCCCCCGCCTGTTATCAAGTTCCCCAGCTCACTGCACATACCGCCAGACTTTGACATTACACCAACCGGCCCGCGGCTAAAAACAAAATCCGGATTAGGCCCTCCAATTGAACCTATTTTTCCAAGACCCGGTGAAATTGCACCCACAGAATTTGGCCCCAAAACTTTAGTACCAACTTTTTTTGCGGCAAATAAAATTCGGCAAACGTCTAAAATTGGCACATTTTCTGCAAACAAATGAAGCATGGGTACTTTGGCATCAATTGCCTCCATAGCAGCACCATAAATAAGAAGTGGCGGCGTATAAACCATAGAAACATCCACGCCACCCAGCTTGTCCATAGCCTCTTTTACGGTTTCAAAAACCGGCAGGCCCTCAACTTCCTGCCCACCCTTGCCAGGCGTAACTCCGCCAACAACAGTTCCTCCATATGCCAGAATTTCCCGGCAAGCCTGGCTCCCCTGTTTACCGGTAATCCCTTGTATTAATATTCTTGTTTCGCCCTTTATAAGTATTGCCATTTTTCTACTTTTTACTTGTACTTTTGAGTTTTGAATTTTGAGTTTTGAATTTCTTTGTTAGTTCTACCATCTTCTTACTAGCCACAGAAATTGGTGTCTCCGGTCCAAACATGTGAATATCAAAACCTTCCTTTTTGGCAAAAGTCTCAAGCATCTCGTATGCTTCTTTTAATCTTGGCCCTCCGCGCCTTACAACAATCGGATAATCGGGCTTTGGTTTAACTTGCCTCAACCCTTCTGCAAAACCGGAAAGCGTTTCAAAAATATCTGTAAAATTGGCAACCGCACCGGCAACTAAACATCCGCTGAGTCCCTCTCTTGAAAGTGCTATCTTGGTAAGCTTTTCCACCTTTTCTCTGGGTGGATTTCCCGAGTACTCCGTGTAGTTTGCAGGCAGTCCTCCCGCGTTATATAGAGCGTCCATTACCAAAAGACTTGCACCGCCGCCAGACGCCAAAATAGCAATGTCGCCTTCAAATTCTATAAATTTAGACCCCGCAGTACCGCGATAGTCCTCAGCATCAATCTCATGGGCCAAAAGTTCCCGCTCGGTAGGCACAGCAGCTACCGCACCCTTTGGCAAAACATCCAAATCCTTATGCCGCGAAAGTCCCGAATCATCCAAAATCACCTTTGCGTCAACGGCCACATACGAGGAGGCTCCTTGTCTGGCAAGCGGATTAACCTCAACCAGTCGACAATCGTATTTCACAAACGCATCCCAAAGCCGCATTGCAAAATCCACAGGTATACCGCACGTTACAAGATCCCTTTCTTTTGGCCCATCAAACGGGTCGATATCCAACCTAACAATCGCACCGGGATCTGTTTTTCTAACTTCTTCAATATCCATTCCCCCGCGTTTAGAAAAAAGCATAAACGGAATCTTGGCAACTGTGTCGTAGGTTATGGAAATATAATTTTCCTCTTCAATTTCTACTTTTTCCGAAAGCTGAATAAAACGGACTTCTTCTCCGGAAAATTCCTTACCAAACATTTCTTTACAAAAAGCAGTCAGCTGTTTTTCGTTTGCACAAATCTTTACTCCCCCGCTTTTGCCGCGCTTACCCGAAAGCACCTGAACCTTGGCGACAATTGGAAATTTTATGCGCTTTCTCGCCTGTTCAACTTCTTCCATATTTGAACAGACCACAAAAAAAGGGCTCGCCAAACCCACTTTTGCAAATATCTTGTGCCCTTCAAATTCGTACAACTTCACGCAAGAATTGTAGCAAGAAGCTTAAATCCAGTACAATAAGTACATATGGAAATAACACTTGCAGCTTACGATGATGTGGCAGGCATCTTGCCGCTTCTTCCGCAAATTTACAGGGTTAGCGAGCTTCCCCCGGAAGCCAAACAGACTCTTGAGCAGCAAATAGATTCCGACAACTGCGATGTAGTAGTTGCCAAAGAAAACGGTAAGGTACTGGGCGCGGGCACTATTTTTTATTTAAAAAATGCCGGCCACACTTCACCTTTCGCCTTTTTAGAGGGCATAGTTGTCGACGACGCAGCTAGGGGCAAAGGCATTGGCACAGCACTTTCTAAAAAAGCTATAGAACTCGCCAAGGCCAAAGGTTGTTACAAAATGATCTTCACTTCCGGAATGGACCGCGAAAAAATCCACAAGTTCTACGAAGAACTGGGATTTAAAAAATGGGGCTTCGAATTCCGAATGGATCTGTGAATATAACTAAGGTCCCGGCGCTTGGTATTTGGCCTTAATTTTTGCAATTTTTGCTGCTTTTTGCTCTTCCTCTATAAAAACATTCATTACTCCCACCACATTTTCCATGTCCATCTCATCCTGAAACCTCAAAGCAACCTGTCTCCATTCTGGAGTCCTCCAGAATCTCCGTGTGGTTCCACTATATGCAAAATAATCTGGGCTAAAATCTTCCCTGTTAAGTTCTGGTCTCGAAACATTAAGCCTCCTGCTAACCAGTGCGCTAATAAAAGTACCCACATCTATCCTGGTTTTTTCGTCATCGCTCAAGATTTCTTTTTTCACTTGTGTAAACTGTTCGTCATTTGCAAAAAAGTCTCTGAGGTAGAACAATCTTGCAAGCTTTGCAGATTCTCTGCTCTCACGCTTGTCCAATACTGCCATAGTGAACGTGTCTGTGTGCAGTACAATTACAACATCGTGCCGATTGTGCGCTTCAAATTCTTCCCTTCTTAATTTCATCGCATCACTCTCATACAAAGTAGAATGTACATGCCTGGGATCACCTGTTATCATTTTTCTTGCAAGATAATCATCGTTTTCTTTATCCTTCAATCCAACTAGATGGTTAACTAAAATATCCGAGCTAACACCTGAAGTAAACCTATTCCATTCCTGGCTCCTAAGAAGCTCGGGAAACGAAAAATCGGTAAAAGTTACATCTACATTGGTTTCCGCATTTGCCGCACCCGGCCTTTCCGCATTTAGATACAAAACAACTTTTTCCGCAACACTTTGCACAATATCTTCTTCCGGCTCATCGCCACGATCAATAGCTACCCCAAGGCCAACAATTTGATCTTTTTGTAAAAGCTCGCCGAAATCAAAAATGTAAAAGGCTCCTGGCTCATCAGCAGAAGATCTAAAATCGCTGACAATCAACAAAGGCTTTTCAAAAGCACGCGTCAAGCCTACCATCACAACGCTGGGTTGGGAATTTTCGGCTTCCAAACCATGCACTCCGGACTCTTGCATAGCAAAATTCTACCACTTTGATCAATAGCCTTATTCGCTGATATAATTTCCCCTCAACATGG
>DATIHT010000014.1:0-11494 GCA_035480415.1 Saccharimonadales bacterium (SeqCode)
TGGGCACGCTTGTAAATGTAGCAATTGGTGGCCTCTTTTTCCTTTTTGCGCCAATAATCTTAGGTCCGGAATCATATGGATTATTTGCTGTAGTTATGGCGACAGGGTTAATGGCAGTTAACTTTGCCAACTTTGGTATAGACAGTGGAATTTTAAGATTCTTAAAGCCAAACGAGGAAAAACAAAACAACCAAATATTAAAACTGGCATTTAAAGCATACGTCATAATCGGTCTTTCGATTTTTGTTCTTGGTTTTATTTTAGCCGGCCCATTGGCAAAACTTTTATCAATCGAAAACTATGCCGGTCTTCTGCGAATTGCTTTCTCTGGAGTTATTTTTATTCTAATTACCAACTTTTTTACAGCAGTCTTACAAACCAGGAAAAAATTTATAGAGTCATCTCTGGTTGGAATAAGTTCAAACCTTGCAAGACTTTTAATATTATTAATTGCAAGTTACTTCGCGACAATCAGTCTTTTTTCAATAACAGTACTTTTTTTCTTCGTCACAATAATATCAACAATTGTCGGCGGACTTTATGTTCCGTTAGATTTTTTGAAAGAAAAAGATGAACACACCCATGCCAAAAACTTTTTTGGCTACAATTTCTGGATTGCAGCATCGCTTGCTATCTCTTCAATCCCAATCGACAACTATATTCTGGTAAAGCTTTCCGGACCACTTGCAACAGGAATCTTTGCGGCCCCAATGAAACTACTGTCAACGACTTATCAGTTTGCTGGGAGCTTCTCCAGAGTACTTGCATCAAGATATTCTTCTTTTGACACGAAAACAAAAGCTATGGAATTTTCCAAAAAATCTCTGCCTTTTGTTATTTTAATTTCGTTTGGACTAATAAC
Source organism: Saccharimonadales bacterium (SeqCode) (assembly GCA_035480415.1). Lineage (GTDB taxonomy): Bacteria > Patescibacteriota > Microgenomatia > Curtissbacterales > GWA2-41-24 > DATIHT01. The sequence goes on from DATIHT010000014.1 coordinate 863, forward strand.
AGCCGGAATTCTTTTTGGCCCTATCGTAAAAATAATCCTGGGTAAGAGCTTCGCATCATCAGTTCCGGTATTTAGAATTCTCTCAGTTGGCATGGCCTTTTTCTTTGCGGAGACAATTCCGATGGCAATACTGCTTTACTACATGGCAAAGCCAAAAGTTACTTTCTATATAACTATCATCCATTACGTTATCTACGCTGCGTTGCTATTTCACTTAATTCCAAAATTTAATGTGGTCGGAGCCTCATGGGCATTTACAATAAGTGAAGGAATTACTTTTATAGTGCTGTCCGGATATGTTTATACGAAGCTTCAGAAAAATGATTAAACTCTCTGTAATTGTTCCCTGTTATAACGAAGAAAAAAGGTTTCACGGAGGATTTGACCATTATTATTCGTTTCTCACAAAACAAAAACATTCATGGGAATTAATTTTTGTAAATGACGGTTCGAAAGATAAAACATTAAAACTCATGAAGGAAAAATCCAAAGGCAAAAAAAACATTCGCATACTTTCGCTTAAGGCAAACAGGGGAAAAGGTGCAGCGATAGTTGAAGGAATAAAAGCGGCAAAAGGTCAAATTGTCCTGTTCACTGACCTTGATCATTCTGTCCCAATTAAAACTGTAGAAAGTTTTTTTAAGTACTTTGAAAAAGGAGAAAAAGTTGTCATTGGATCCAGAAGAATTAAAGGTTCAAAAATACTCGTTCACCAGCCGATTCTAAGAGAAACATTAGGTAGGGGATTCACTTTTCTTGTGAATGTCTTAATCAAGTGGGGTATTAAAGACTCAACATGTGGCTTTAAAGCATTTGAAAATAAAACAGCTCAAAAAATATTTGATAAAATCACAGTTTACGACTGGGCTTTTGACGCAGAGATAATCTTTATTGCGAGTAAGCTGGGGATTAATGTTCACCAGGCACCGGTTGCTTGGAGCGACGTTAGTGGTTCTCAGGTAAGACTAAAAAAAGATCTCGCAAGATCGCTTTTTGGATTATTTAAAATTCGCCTAAACGACCTGCAAGGTAAATACTCATAATGAAGGCTCGCCTCTATATGCTCTTGGTACCCTTGATACTCTCGATACACTTGATACTCTTATGCTTCACGCGATTCACACTCTGGCCGGAAATGGTTGTTTACCCTTATCTTCTCAACAATGGTTTCAAAATGTACACAGACATCGTAAATCCATATCCTCCGGCATTTATTTATTTTCTATCCCTGTTTGCAAAAATGTTTGGTTACAGTCCCCTTCCCTACAAAATACTAACAATGGCAGCAATTACACTAATCGATCTCTCGATTTTTTACGTTGTGTTGAAAATTACCAAAAACTTAAAACAAGCAATATTTCCAATTATCTTTTTTTCACTAGTATCAATCCCCTTCGGTGTTAATGGTTTGTGGTTCGATCTTGTACAAACACCATTAATTTTATTCTCACTCTACTTTTTTTATAAATTTCTCATTGACCCAAAACAAAAAAATTTACTCCTATTCTCCTCAACACTAATTACTGCGGCCTTTTTCATAAAACAACAGACGTTGTGGATAATCGCCTTCCAGGCTTTGTATTTCATTTTGCACTTCAAAAACAAAGCGCTGGATCAGTTTACAAAAAACTACAAAGTGCTAGTGCCTCCTGCACTTGTTTTGACAGTACATGTGGGTTTTATGTTTCAACAGAGCTTGCTAAAAGATTTTCTTTTCTGGACGATTTATTTTCCATTTTTTAAAGCTTCATCAGTATCTGGTTATATCCTTCTACCGACAGTAAAACAGGCAGCAATAGTAGTTGCTCTTTTTGCAGCTTTTGTACCCCTATTTATATCCAGAAAAATCAATGAAAGATTTTTTATATTTGCCTCATTGGTTCTCCTATTTTTTGCCTACCCCAGGTTTGATTACTTTCATCTAATTCCGGCACTTGCTGTACTCTCAGTTGCAGTGCCCGCAAACATAACCGTTTTTAAAAATTCAAAACTCCCTATGAGTATGGCCATCGGAGCGCTAATACTTTTATTAGTGCTCACTGCCAGATACATTTCAAGAAACGTAACACAAGAAGTGAGATTTTTTGAAAAAGATGTTTATCAGTCCTCACAGACTCTAAATGATCAAACTACAAAGTCAGATCTGGTCTATATGCAAAACGCACCAGATCAACTATTGCCCCTCGCAGATCGCCTGCCGCCAAAACCATGGATTGATGATTTTCCGTGGTACTTGGAAATTGGAAACGAGCAGGACAAACTGCTGGATGGGATCATTTCTCAAAATCCAAAATACGTTGTCTTCGAAACTTACAAAAACGGCAATCAAAATGATCTAGGTGTATACAGGCCACAAAGAGTTGTTAAATACTTGGATATGAATTACCAAACAAAAACAATTCTAAACAACGACTTAATTTTAAAAATTAAGAAATGAAAAAAGAAGAAAATATTGCGCTTCTTGGACTGTTTTTCATAAATGTCTTTTTATTCATTCCATATTTTATAAATCCAACACAACTAACACGTCTAGATAACGATCTTGGAAGAACCTACATCCCCATTTTCTCATTCATAGGAACATCACTTAGAAATTATTTACAAATCCCACTCTGGCGTCCTGAACAAATGATGGGGGAGCCATTTCTGGCAAATCCACTCTCAACTCTTCTGTATCCGTTAAATTTAATCTTCGCACTAATTCCAACAAATTTCGCATCAATCTTATACATTTTTATTCATTTCCAAATTGCTTTAGTATCAACCTTTTATCTAATAAAATCGTACAAGCTAACAACGCATCTGGCCTTTGCTGCCGCTGTCTTTTATGCATATTCGACAAAGATGCTAGTCCACTTGGAAGCAGGTCACGTAACAATGATCGCAGCATTTGCATATTTTCCTATTCTGCTCTTATCGACGAGGAGCCTTCTCCAAAAAACTACTTTTAAAAATGTTGTTTTGGCTGCAATATCACTGCTTTTTATGTTTATTACCTATACAACTATTTTTTACTACGCGCTAATTTTTATAGGAATTTATTTTGTTTATAAAATCTCGCAAGAACGAATTACTTCAAAAAAAATTTTAAATAAACTTAAGCCGCTGGTTCTATTTCTTACATTATTTTTATGTCTTGGAGCCGCAGCAATCATTCCACAAATTCAATTTGGTTCATATTCATCAAGGTCTCAGATGAAATTTGAAGATGTAGCAATCCCAATTTGGAATTTAAAAATGTTCGTAACCTCTCTCGTATTTCCATACAAAGATCTGACAAAGTTTAATCACGAAGCATTTCTCTATCTCGGATTCGTTCCTTTGGTATTTGCACTTCTTGGATTCTTAACTCTCAAAAGATTTCAAAAAATATTTCTAGGTTTAATTTCAACACTCGCCCTACTTTTTGTGGCAGGACGATCAACACCGGTTTTTAAAATCGCGTATGAGTTTCTTCCGATTCTAAAATATACAAGAGTTACAACCCGACTCTGGTTTGCCGTTGATCTCGTTGTTGTCGTACTTGCCGCATTCGGACTTTCAAAAATTAAAAATGTTAAATTAATTTACATTGCGACAATTTTGTATCTTTTAGAAGCAACTTTCATTTTCCACAAAAGAATAGAACAAATAAAACCACTTTCATTTGAAAATATAAATCTCTATGAATATATTGATCGCGACAAAGACGTCTTTCGTGTGTACTGCACCACTTATTGTTTTAATCCTCAACTAACATCGAAATATAAAATCGAACTGCTAAATGGGGAGACGCCAATCCAAAGTAAAAGTTTTGTAGACTTCCTGCAACTTGCAGGCAACTACACCTACAACAATTTTGCAGTCATTTTCCCTCCTTACCAAGTATGGCAAGTTGAAAACAAGCCACAACCAAACGCAAAACTTTTAGGTGATGCCAATGTGAAATATATTGCGTCGACATACGAACTTACAAGCAAAGAATTTGAATATCTAAATAAATTTGACAAAGTTTATCTTTACAAAAATTCCAAGTTTCAAAACAGAGTTAAAATAGACAACTCGGACAAAGTTGCCCAAATAACAGCAATGACCCCAAACATAATCGATGTTTCCATTGAAAAATCAAATAAACCTCAAACCTTAACAATTTCCCAAAACTACTATCCGGGCTGGTTTGCATACGTCGATGGGCAAAAATATGAGGTAACCCAAAAAGACTCTGTTTTTCAAAGTGTAAATATTCCACCAAACGCCAAAAGAGTTCAGCTTAAGTATCAACCACAAATTCTACTAAGTGGAAAAGTCATAACTTTGGGTAGCCTCCTTTTTATTATCATGTACTTTTTATATATTAAACGTCGTACTGGATGGTAATACATCAGAGGAGTTGTTCGCTTTAATGTAGAGACGACTGCTGATATAGTAAACATCAAAGCAAAATGAAAAATCATGTCTAGAATTGCAATTCTTAGTTTTTTCTCTGGGATAACAGAACGGGGAGTTGAAACATACGTTTATGAAATAGGTTCGCGCCTGGCAAAAAAACACAGGGTTACTGTGTTTCAGGCAGGTAATCCTACGCCATTCCAGAAATTTGCAACAAGGCAAGTAAAATTCTTTGGATCCGCTCCAAAATCCGGACAAGGATTTCTGGGAAAACTTTACATAAATTGGCAATCTATCAAGATTCTTGGTTTCTCGCTAAGGGCAATACCCAAGTTTCTTAAGGGCAAATACCAGATAGTTTTTATAACAAATGGGGGATGGCAGACAGTGGTCTATCGAATTTTCACAAAAATTACCGGGGCAAAAATCATAATTCCAGGCGAAGCGGGAATTGGAGCAGATGATGCGTGGAATATTCTATTTAGACCAGATGCGTTTATTGCGCTTACAAATTCCCAGGCAGCTTGGGCAAAAAAACTCCAACCGGAAGTAAGAGTAGAAAAAATTCCAAATGGGGTGGACCTTTCCCGTTTCCATTCAAAAATACCGGCAAAAGATATTAATCTTCCAAAACCAATAGTTATATGCACATCAGCGCTTGTTCCGTACAAAAGAGTGGAGGCAACAATAAAAGCGGTTGCCAAAACAAAACTCAGCCTTCTTGTACTCGGCGACGGTGAACTTAGAGGCCAAATCGATACAATCGGCAAAAGATATCTTGGTTTAAGGTATAAAAGAAAAGTTGTCCCCTACAAAGACATTCCGGGTTATTACAAAGCTGGCAAGGTATTTACCCTGGCTTCCAAAACTGAAGCTTTTGGTACTTCTTATATAGAAGCCATGGCCTGCAACTTGCCAGTTGTTACAACAAGTGACGACTCAAGAGCAGAGATAATTGCAGATGCTGGTATCCTTACCGATCCTGAAAATATAAATCAGTATGCAAGAGATTTGGAAATTGCAGCAAAAACAGATTACAAAAATAAACCCTATTCACAATCGACAAACTTCAGTTGGAACAAGATAGCCGAAAAGTACATCCTATTAATAGAGGACCTTCTCAAAAAGAAACACAGATGAACTCGCTTGTCTCAATTGTAATTCCCATCTATAACGAGGAGCAATCAATCAAAGATTGTTTGAATTCACTCAAGAAACAAACTTACGAGCCAACAGAGATAATCTTAGTTGATGACGGATCAACCGACAAAACCCCTCAAATCATAAAAAGTTTTAACGTTAAGGTTTTAAATCAAAATCACAAAGGTCCGGGACCGGCAAGAAACCTTGGTGCATCAAAGGCAAAAGGAAAAATATTAGTTTTTGTTGATGCGGATATGACCTTTGATGTCGATTTCATAAAAGACTTAACAGCACCAATTCTTGCTAAAAAAACAATTGGAACATTCTCCAAAAATGAAATGAATGCTAACAAAAATAACGATATTTCTCAGAACTGGAATATCAATAGAAACTGGCCGATAGACAGACTCATACCGCAAGACTATCCGGATACTGCACCAGTATACAGAGCAATTTTAAAGTCTGAGTTTGATAAAGTGAGTGGCTTTGATGCAACAGGAGAGTACACCGATGATTGGTCACTTTCAAGAAAGCTAAAAAAACAATCGACCTTGGCAAAAGGTGCAATCTATTATCATCACAACCCTCAAAATTTAAATGAAGTCTGGAAACAGGCTCGGTGGATAGGTAAAAACGAATTTATCTCGGGATCGCCAATAAGAAAAATCAGATCAATTATTTTTTACAGTATTCCTCTGTCGATACTAATTGGTATTTACAAATCAATATTTAACTTAAAGCCGCTATTTCTTCCGTTTAAAATCGTATACGATTTTGCTGTGTGGATTTCCGTAATTAAATCCTTCTTTGGAGAAAGTAAATCAAAGTAATTCTTCGCTCAAATGGCCAATATCGGCAATAATTTCTTCAATTATTTTATCTTCCTCCATTTTAAAAATAGTCAGTGAGGTATTTGGAATATTCAAATCTGCTCTTTGTTCAAACGGAGTTTGTTTAAAAAGATGAATGAACGCCCTTATTACTCCACCATGAGTGACAATCAAGACAGTTTTTTCTTTGTTTATTCTTATTATCTCCTCTGCTTCTAAAAAAACTCTTTTCTCGAATTGTGCCAGTGATTCCCCGTCTTCCGGCTGGTACAGATATCGCACATCAATTGGGATCGATCTAAGATGTGCAAAAACTTCCTCAACATTTCCACCTTCAAAAACTCCAAATGAACGTTCGTTTAAGTCCGACGAATAAAAAATAGGTAATTTAAGTTTTTTGGCAATAATAGCAGCAGTCTGTTTTGCCCGCTTTAGCTCTGAACAATAAATTACATCCACACCCATTTTTTGAATCTTATCGGCCAGCAGCTCTGCCTGGCTCTTGCCTTTTTTTGTCAAAATAGAAGAGTTCGAAGAACCCTGAATTTTACTAACACTATTCCAGTTAGTCTCTCCGTGCCGTGCAAGAATAAGAGTAATCACTAAAGCCATTATATAATGATTACTACCTTAACTTGAGGTACAATTTCCAAATGGTATTGGTAATTCTAATAGCAGCCACATTATTAAGGCTGGCTACACTTAATCAAAGCCTCTGGCTCGACGAAGCAATAAACCTTAACAACGCAGCAAGCTTAGATTTTAAAACCCTCCTTTTAAAATATTCGCTTTCGGATTTTCACCCACCCCTATATCATGCAGTTTTAAAACTATGGATTATGTTGGCGGGTACATCAGAAGTATCTGCAAGAATTCCGTCAGTTGTCTTCGGAGTACTTACTGTTTATTTGACATATCTTATTGGCAAAAAGCTTTTTGAACAAAAAACCGCTTTGATTGCGGCAACCCTTATGGCAACAGGCCCATTGGCGATTTACTACTCTCAGGAGGCGAGAATGTACTCGATGGCAGCAGCAGCAGCAGCAGCTTCCGTATACTTCTTCGTATCTATTTTAAAAAAAGACAAACTTATTAATTGGATTGGTTTCATAACTTCGACGACGGTTCTTCTGTACAGCGACTATTTACCTTATCTCCTATTACCGGTTTACGCAATTTACCTACAAGTTAACAGAAAAGTCATCAAAAAAGGTACGTTTCGTGCTTTTATACCTGCATTTATTATTATCACAATCGCACTAATTCCCTGGTTGCTGATAATGCCTCAGCAACTTCACACAGGTCTTTCGGCAAAAGCAGCATCCCCTGCATGGTCACAAGTAGTAGGTTCTCCCGAGGCAAAAAGCTTACCGCTAACGTTGGTAAAGTTCACAATAGGTAGAATATCCATCGATAATAATCTAATCTACGCACTCGCCATCGCGCCCATTGCACTTTTTGTAGGGTTCCTTTTCGCGCTAGCTACATTCAGAATTTCAAAAAGTAGATCATTCTTATGGTACTGGCTTATTCTCCCGCTCGTTTTAGGTTTTGCGCTTTCATTTAAGGTGCCGGTATTTTCTTATTTTAGATTTCTTTTTATTCTCCCGGCGTTTTACTTAATTGCTGCTTCTGCGATTAATTCTATTAATTGGCCGCCCCTTGTTAGGTTTTTACTTGGAATTTTTTTGGCAATTAACCTGACATCATCCATAATATATTTCGCAAATCCAAAATTCCGCAGGGAAGATTGGAGAGGTGCAACCGCATATGTAGTCCAAAATTCCAATAAAAATACAATTGCCATTTTTGAATCAAACTTCACAATAGGTGCTTTTGATTATTACAATCAGAACAAAGCTCAAGCAGCCGGAGGTCTGGATAGCTTTACCCCGAACCCTAAAGCGGTAAAAGAAATAATTGGTAATGCTACAAAAGGCAAAAATAAAGTGTTTTTGTTTCAGTATCTTTCGGGGATTACTGATCCGCAGGGTTTAATCTTTGAAAACTTATCCAACCTAGGCTTTGTTAACACAACGACAAAAGACTTCAATGGAGTGGGTTTCGTATACGAATTTACAAAATGAAAAAACTAATTAAGCAAATATTTAATCATTTTTTTTGGGGCCAGCATCCTGACGCTGCAATAAGATATACACCCGTGATTTCTGAAATAAAAAAACGCGGTCTGGAAAACTCAAAAATTCTGGAAATAGGTCCAGGCTCAACTGGGATTGTTCCATATTTAAAACGAAAAATAGACGGAGTTGATATTGACTTTTCTGGTCCTCAAACCGAACTTCTAAAAAAGATTAAGGCCAAAGGAGTGACATTGCCTTTTCACAAGAATTCGTATGATGTTGTCATCTCTGTTGATGTACTTGAACACCTAAAGGGCCAGGAAAGAACAAAATCCATCGCGGAAATGTTAAGAGTTGCCAAAAAACTTGCAATTATAATCTGCCCAATAGGAGAACTTTCTCAAAAACAGGATAAGGAATTGAAGGGCAGATGGGATAAGTTCTTTAACCAAAAAAACCTTTTTTTAACAGAACATGTTCAGAATGGCTTGCCAAAATCTGAAGAAATTTTGGTAACTATCGACAAGGAGGCCAGAAAAGTTGGCAAAAAAGTCAAAGTCAAATCTTACCCAAACCTGAACTTGCAAGTAAGAAAACTTTTAATGTACTCTTGGATTACAAAAAGTAAGCTCATTTATTATTCTTATTTAAAAGGATATCTGCTCTTCCTTCCGGTACTAAAGCTGGCAAACTTCGGAAACTGCTACCGAAGGGTGTTTGTGATAGAATTGGCCTCATGAAAATTGCAATTGATGTCTCCCAAATCGTTTATGGCACAGGCGTTTCAAACTACATTAAAAACTTAGTAGAAAACCTGCTTAAAATAGACCAGGAAAACCAGTACATACTCTTTGGTTCGTCGCTTAGGTCCTACAGCAAACTTGGAGAATTTGCAGCCGGGCTAAACCAATACAAAAACGTCGAATTTAAATTTATTCACTTCCCACCGACAATTCTTGAGCCTTTAATGAACACCTTAAGAATTGTCCCAATTGAAAAATTTATAGGTGAAGTCGACATTTTTCATTCCTCTGACTGGACGCAACCAAAAGTTAAATCCCAAGATACTAAAAAAGTTACGACCATACATGATATGGTGCCATTTCTTTTTCCATCTTCTACCCACAAGAAAATACTCTCTACTTTTAAAAGGAAAATGGACATTGTAAAAAAAGATGTCGATATGATACTGGCAGATTCTCAATCTACAAAAGAGGATGTTATTAAATTTTTGCAAATAGACGAGGAAAAAATCCACGTTGTATATCTTGCACCGTCTGAAGAGTTTAAACCTCAAGATGACGAAAAAGTAAAAACTGTTCTGGAAAAGTACAAAATAAAAAAACCGTACATCCTTTCTGTTGCGACTCAGGAACCAAGGAAAAATATTCAAAAACTATTGGATGTTTTTGAACAAATTGTAAAGGAAAGGCCGGAGTACCATTTAGTTTTAAGTGGAAAGTATGGCTGGGGGCCTGGTTTTCACTCTCCGGAAAATGTTATCTGGACGGGTTACGTTCCAAACGAAGATTTGATAGCACTTTACACGGGGTGCAGAGTTTTTGCTTACCCTTCTCTCTACGAAGGTTTTGGTCTGCCTGTTTTGGAAGCAATGGCTTGTGGTGCACCTGTTGTTACTTCTAACAATTCTTCTATGCTGGAGATTGCAAAAGATGCTGCTATTTTGGTTGACCCAAGAAGCAGCGGCCAGATGAAAAAAGCCATGGAGATGGTGCTTGACCTCAACATGGAAAATTACCAAAGAATGAGCAGAGCAAGTGTGGAAAGGGCCCGCCGTTTTACCTGGCAAAAAACAGCAAAAGACACACTTAGAGCTTACGAAGACCTGGTAAAAAATACAGCAGCCACAAAACCAGAAGATGCCGAGCCGTCCCAAAAAGATGTTGAATCTGAAGTGGAGCAACTAGAACAAAAAGAAGAGGACAAAACCTCAAACGACGCGGTATCATTAGATTCATAATGGTATTTGGGATTGATGGTAACGAAGCCAACACAACAAACAGAGTAGGCTCTGGCACCTACGCTTACGAACTTCTCAAACAATTCGCAAAAAACAAGAACCACAAATTCATTGTTTTTCTAAAAGAAAAGCCGCAATTAAATCTTCCCAAAGAAACAACAAATTTTAAATATTATGTTTTTGGGCCAAAAAAACTTTGGACGCAATTCGCACTACCGGTTAAATTAAC
>DATIHT010000015.1:0-48224 GCA_035480415.1 Saccharimonadales bacterium (SeqCode)
TTTCGTAAGTTTTTGTTATCCCCTCTTGGTTTACTTTTACCAGATCCGGCGAATTTATTTCGTCGAATGAAACCATGTACTTTACATTTAGAAGATTTAAGAGTTTTGACGACTGAATTTGGGGAGTTAGAATCCTATTAAGTGAAGATACTTCCGCATTTGGGTTGTTAGACTCCATCACAGAAATGTATTGTGCGTAACTTTTTAGATAGAGCGGATCGTAACCATCTATCGATTCAATTTGGTACGCGCCAGCGATGTTAGGATGCATGATTCTTCTGTCCAAGGTTGTAATCCTATATGGTTCTTTATCGCTTTTTAAGAACTCTATTGTCTGAGTTGTTGGAAAAATTGCGGGGAGTCTGGAAAACGGAGTAAATTTGTAGGCAAACCTAAAGAGATCTATAAAAGTTACAAGAAATATTGCTGTAATTAATATTTTTCTTGGTATTTTTATAAATCTTGTCGAGATGATAAAAACACTGGCTGCTGCAAACAAGATAGGAAATGCGAGATTCCTGAGGGCAATATATCTTGGGTCCAGATCCGGCACGCTTGGGAATATTCCTTTTTTTAGATAGGTTATAAGTGCCACTGCAAAAAGCATCACAAGAGGTATTAAATAGACAAATATGTATTTCTTTTTTGGTTTTGTTGCAGTAAGTTGATCAAGCCCAAAGGCGGCAAGAACTGAAAGTGAGAAGCAAATTAAAACAATTATTCTGGAAGGCTGAAGAGATTGAATAAATGGAAATTTAAAAAGGTACGGAATTTTAGACAGTGGGTTCTCGAGTGCAAGTGCCAAGCTAATAATAAGAAGTGCCGTAAAGAACATGACATGTCTGCCTCTTTTTAAAATGGTCATTGTCACTAGAGTTAGGGGCATCAAACCTACAAAGCCGACAAATTCGGCATAATTCCAGATGCCCCAATAGTTATAAGTTGTCGGATTACCAAAATAATCCGGAGCCAAAAACTGAATCAGGTGTTGGATTGGAATAAACCAATCTTTCCTGCCAGGGGTGAAGCCCTGATCTATATTTCTTGCAGACAGGCTAATAAACTCCAGCGTTGGAAGTATCTGAACTGCAGAAAGCAATAACCCTAGGCCGAGGGAGAATAATATAGTTAGAAGATTTTTGATTTTTTTTGTCTCTTTAAATTTATATATCGCGTAAAGAATTGCAGCAGAAGTTACGTAGAGTGCAGTTTGAAGATGCCCGGAAAAAATAATCTGCGATGTTGAAAAAACTGATATTAAAAACCAAAGAGGTGAGATTCTTTTGTAAATTTTTTCAATGGAAAGTAATAAAAGCGGTAACCATGCTGCTGTTGTTACAATTGTTCCCCATGTGAGCCAGGCTACAAAGAACCCTGACAGCGGCAAAACGGCGCCACCAAGTGCGCTTGCTGCTTTTGAAAGATTTAATTCTCTGAGAAACAAATACATGAACGCTGCTGCCATTAAAGTTGGCAAGATTACAATCGCTGCCCACGCGATGTTAAAGGGCAAAATAAACAAGAGTATGTTTAAAAATTGAAATGGCGATGACTGGGCATTGGCAAGAAGCGGCTGACCGGAAAAACTATAAGGGTTCCAGAGAGGTGGTGTTAAGTTTTTTAAGTAGTTAACTGCGGTTTTTCTCCAGGGATAGGTTTGTAAAACAGGGTCTGTGATGAGCGGGTTTTTTGTTGGAAACTTGCCTGGATTGTATCCGTCAAATGTTTGATCGCGAAAAGGATGATAAAGTCCCAGAAGACTGTCTGCCGGGATTGGTATTTTTCCCTTTAGTAAATTGGGCAGAAAAAAGGCGAGTACGATTAATACAGGGACAAGTACAAAGAGTTTATTTTTTAGGCCGGGCATGTTATTTGGCAAAAATTATTTTGTCGTATTCCTGGTAAAAGTTTTCTTCAGAAAACCTTTTGCTGTTTTTTACTGCCGCTTGTGAAAGTTTCTGCATTTTCTGCGGGTTTTTGATAAGGTCCAGTGTCAAATCAAAAAGCTGAGCTTTTGTGGTCCAAAGCAAACCATTTATGCCGTCTTCGACTATTTCTTTTTGTCCGCCTTTTCCAACCACTACCGGGACAGCAGCAGCAGCCTGTGCCTCCACTGTAGATATTCCAAAATGTTCCATTCTTTCCGGGTTTTTTTGTTCGTCTTCACCAAAACCTGTGGCATGCCAATAGATAGAGCACTTTGCGTAACTTTTTCTTAGCTGATCAACTGGCATATTTTCGGCAATTTTTATCCCAAATCCTCTTACGGATTTTTTAAGCTCTCTTAAATATTTCTCGTCTTCCTTTTTTGCCTGCCCTGCCATGAGCAATTTCCACTTTGGTGCTTTTTTGTATATTTCTTTAAATACTTCGATTAAAACCTCCTGCTTTTTGGGGTGCAGTTGGTCTTTACTAAACCTGCCTACGGACATTATGAGTTTTTCTTTATCTGTTTGTTTTATAGATTCTATGTCTACAGGAGGATAAATAACTGTTGAGTTTATCTTAAAGCTCTGATCTATAAATTCTTTGGTAAATTTTGAATTGCAAACTACATATTTGAAACTTTTAAGTTTTAATTTAGTTTTAAAATCTACACTTGGAAATTTGAAAGGCACTTGGAAGTGAAGAACGTTTTTTTTGGGTCTGAGAGTAGGTATGCTTCCGTCTGATAATACAAAGATACTATCGTATTTAAATGAACTTTTTATTCTTTGCGAGGTCGAATACTTAAAGATGTCCGGAACAAATTTTATTTTTGAAAGATCTATTTTTAAAAACCTTGAAAGAGGTGCTTTAACTTCGATCTCGTCCCAAAAAATATCTACATCGTGATTTTTGGATAGGTAAGAAGCGAGGGTCAGCATGTATCTTTCCCCTCCGCCGAATGTATTTAGATATGGACTGTAAAAACCAAACTTCATTTTTATTAAATTTCCTTAATATTTCTTAAGTACAATAAATTAAAGCTTTGCTGATATATTATTCTTTTTGTCCTTATATATAATAAGGTACGCTCTTACAACTTTGTTTGATAAATTTCTGTTTGCCAAAAAAACATAAAAAAAGTCATTCGTAATTGCATTAAATAGCTTCTTTTTAAGAAAAATTAGTTTTCTTACAAACTTTATATGAGGATCAAATATATGAATCTTGAACAATATTTCGCTAATTGTGATGTTGCCCGAATAGTAAACTTTGCTTCTTTTGCCTTTTGTGAATTTGTCTATTTCCTGCTTGGTCGGAAGGCCAAGTGCGATATGTTCCTTTAAGTACGTAACATCCATTCCTTTTTTTTCGAGCCATTTGGCGAGTTGCTTTTCATAATTGATGTGGTAATTGGTCCCCATAGGAAAGGAGAGAATGGCCTTTTTTGAACAAACTCTATATAGATCGCTTACAAACTTTTCCCTGTCTTTTTTGCCAATATGCTCCAAAACGTCAATTGCACATACTGTCTCAAACGATCCATCTTTAAAAGGGAGCTTTCCGGTTTTTATTATTACATCACTTTTTTCCTGACTTCCCTGAAGATTTGCAACAGTAATTTTGGAAGGGTTACAAAAATTTGAAAGTTGGTCTAGTTCTCCTCCGACATCAAGAACATTTTCACCATCTTCTATAAACTCGCCAATTTTTTTGTGCCTTTCGTATATATCGTACGGAAGTAGAAGTTTACTTATGCTCATTATTAATACGCTTAAATGCCTCCTGAGTATTGTTCTGCATCTCCCAGAGATAGGTTAATATCATTACATTATGAATTGCCTGATAAAGTGATGAGATTAAACCAACTCTCCCATCCAGGATGCCCAGTTTTATAAAGTACCTTTTTATAAATTCAAAAAGTGAAAATTTAAGAACTTTTGGAATAGTTACCTTGGGGCTTTTTGCTTCATAATATAAGTTCGCTTCTACCTTTGCCCATTTAGTGCTTTTTCCCAGCATGGCTTTCATGCTTCTTGCAGTTTTGTGTACTAGTGGAGTTTTCAGGTAACCGTAGGTCCCGTTTATTTTTGGGCTCTCGTGAACTTTTCCTTCCCATTTTTCAAGATCTGCTGCTTTAAATAATTTCGGAACATAATCCGGCCACCAGCCGCCGTGAGTTTGCACTTTCCCCAAAACGTAATTTTTCCTCGGAAGATAATATGCTGAATGGTCGCCTTTTTCAACTGCTTCTTTAATTTCGACAATGCCTTCCTTGCTGAGTCTTTCGTCAGGGTCAATATACAAAAGCCAGTCGCCACTTGCGCTTTGTTTTAGTATATTGCGTCTGGTGCTGTAATCCTCAATAGCCGTTGTATGAATATTTTTGGTGTATTTTTTGGCAATCTCAAGCGTTTTATCTTGCGATTCTTGATCGAGAATTATTATTTCGTCCGCAAAGCCTAACTGGGACAAGGCATCGCCAATCATTTCCTGTTCGTTTTTGGTGAGAACTAGTGCTGATATACTCATGAAGGAAAACCTTTGCCAAATTTTAACATTAAAAAATCAATAAATGCTTTTCTTTTTGTCGGTTGGTTTAACTTTGATGCGATATCCCTAAAAACAGCTAACTTGGTTCTTATTTGGGCGTGTTTGAAGGAGAAGAGCAGTCTGTTTCTTGTTATGTAGTAATCCTGAAGTTGTGAACCTGACGAACTTGAACCAGCATTTTTGTGCCATAGAACTGCTTTGGGCTCGAATATTATTTTAAAGCCTGACTTTTTTGCTCTCACACAGAAATCCATGTCTTCAAGGTAAAGGAAGTATTTCTCATCAAAGTAGCCAATTTTTTCAAATACTTCGCGTTTTACAAAAAGAGCAGCACCTGTTGCCATGTCTATTTCCCTGCTTTTTGAAAATTGTCCTTTGTCTATTTCGTCCACTCCGTCGTGTCTGCCTAGAATATTTGCCCAATCAATATGGCCGCCTGCATACCAAATCACATTCCCCAGGTCTTTTTTTGAATATCTTTTTTTGTGAAATTCAAACCCTGGAGCAAAGTAAATTTTTGGACAGATGATATCTGCATTTTTCAGAGTATCGACAAGGCTAGTAATAAGATTTGTATCAACATAGGTGTCATTATTTAGGATAAGGACGGCGTCTGCTCCTCTTTTGATGGCATGTTTAATACCAACGTTATTTCCTCCGCTGTAGCCGAGATTTTGATCGTTTATGAGCAACTCTACACCTTTAAGGCCTGAGAGCTTCTCTTTTGAACCGTCCGAGGATGCATTGTCCACAACAACTATTTTTATTTCATTGTCGTCTTTGTTTAGTTTTTTTAGAGATTCAACGCAATCCAGGGTGTTTTGCAAGCCGTTATAATTTAAAACTACGATTGAAACTTTCATTAAATTAGCTCTCCTTCTTTTTATTAAACCTGCCTGTCGTATTTGTACCTCATTATTATCCAAGTTTAGAGTTAATCGGTCAAAGTTTGGTTGTATCTTTTTGGTATACTCACACTTGAAATTATATGCTAAACTACTTTTTAGCTTAAATCTTGTGAAAAACCTAGCAATTGCGATTGGAGTATTAATTGTAGTTATCGTATTTGCTTTTGTATTTGTGAAAGGCAATAGCAAAAAAGACGATACTTTGATACCAAGCCCTGTTCCGATATCTTCTCCGCAACTTGAGTTTTTCAAAAGACAAGGCAGCCAATCCGCTATGAACCAACAAGCACCATTCGAGCTTTTAAAACCGGAGCAAATTGAAGGTAAAAAGGTAAAAATCACAACCGCAAAGGGAAACATAGTTTTTTCTCTTTATGGCGATGCTCCTATTGCTGCATCAAACTTTATTTCTCTTGTTGGCAGGGGTTTTTATAATGGGTTGACCTTTCATAGGAGAGAAGAAGGTTTTGTGATCCAAGGTGGAGACCCAAGAGGAAACGGCACAGGAGGCCCTGGGTATCAATTTATAGACGAAAAAGTAACGAGGGACTACAAAAGGGGAATTGTCGCAATGGCAAATTCAGGACCAAATACAAATGGCAGTCAATTTTTTATAATGCTTGCAGATGCTCCTCTTCCAAAAAACTACACAATTTTTGGTAACGTTATTGAGGGGATGGACGTTGTTGATAAGATTGCTGTTGGCGACAAAATGACAACAGTGGTCGTTGAGTAGTTACTTTAGTTTTCTTCTTACCTTGTAGTAGATTTTTCTTTTTGGATTCTGGCTCATTAAACTTTCAAATATCCAATACCTTATGTCTTTTGCTGCTCTTTGTAATTCTACAATTACTTCCACGAGAAAATTGTCCGGAGTCATATCTCTAAACTTTTCTTTTTTCTCCCAAACCTTAGCGAAGAAAACTAAAGCATAAAATGCCTGAAACAAAGACAGGACAAGACCATGCATACCATCTAAAAATCCTTTTTCAAAAAAGAAGGTTTTTACAAAATCGTTGGCCGGCCATCTTATTGCATCAAACCAATAGATTTGCTTTCCGGCGTTCATAAAATTTTCTGCTTCTGATTCCGTATAAGTTCGGTTTAGTTTGTTGATAAATTGTGAGACTGTTTGATAGTTGTAGTGGATCATTGGGTTCTCCAGCTTATCAACTTCCCCAATTACATCAAGCTTTTCATGAACATGTTTTTGTGCAAATTTTCCTTTTCCTTTTCTGAATAGACGAAGGTTGTAATCCGGCCACCAAATTGAATGCTGGATCCATTTGCCAAAGATTATGTTTTTTCTGGGGATGTCATATCCGTTTATAGTAGATCGACTATTGCTAATAGTTTTTTTTATTTCGGCTGAAAGTTCTGGTGTTAATCTTTCGTCTGCATCAAGGGAGACTAACCAGTCTCCGGTAGCTTTCGAAAAGCCAAAGTTTTTATTTATATTTAGGTTCACAGGATTATTTTCTCTTGTGAATACTTTTTTGGTATATTTTTTGGCGATTTGTTCTGTCTTGTCGGTTGAGCTGTTGTTAACAACAATAATTTCATCTGCTGTGCCCTTTACCGATCTGAGGCAATCTTCGAGCATAGCTTCTTCGTTATATGCGGAAATTACAACGCTTAGTTTTTGCATTTTTTAATTATATATCAGGCGTTTATTTTCGGCTGATAATTGAGTTAACAATTACCATTGAGTCGTTTATCAAGCTTTTTCTAAAGATCGCAAATGACGAGATTAGATAAATAGAAGCACCAATAATCACGGTCAAGATCAGACTTGGGAAATTATTATTCATTATCTGAAGAAGGAAGCGCATTGCAAAGAACATCACCATTGATATGAACAGTGGCCCAAGAATATTTTTGCCAACCTTGATTGGAATTTCTTTTTTCACAAAATAGATCATTGCAATTGAGGTAGATGCAACAATTGCTGATGATATACCTACACCAATGTAGCCAAATCTTGTAATTAGTGGATACGTTAGAATCCAGGTCGCTGACGTCCAAAAAACCATAAACTTAAGAACGATTTTAGGCCTACCTGTAGCAAAGAGAGCGTTGGTGCAAGTTGTTGAAACTGCGCTAAATACAGCGTTAATTGCAAAAAGATATAAAAGTGGCAGGGCTGGTTCCCATTTTTGATACCTGGGGATTAAACTCACTAGGTTTGGTGCAATTGCAATTAAGCCAAAGAGTGATGGATATACGAAAAATGTGACAAAGAATATGGACTTCTCTACTGCCTTTGCTAAATCTTCCTTGTGATCTTGAAGTCTTGAGTACGCTGGAAAAATTACTCTATTTACACTGTCCATAAAGAACCTTAGGGGTCTAAATGCCCATTGTTGGGCCCAACCTATATAACCTACCTCTGCAAAGGTTAGAACTTTGCCTAAAAAAACAGTTAACAGGTCGTCTTTTATGAGAGCTATCGTTGAATTTAGTTGGAATGGAAGACCAAACGAAGTTAGGTTTTTGGTGCTTAGTTTGTTCAATCCCACCCTTGGCATCCAAGGTGAAAGTGCATATATCAAATAAAGGCCAACAATTCCTCGAGCAAGGACTGCCCATGTAAACGATGCAACACCATGCCCTAAAAGAGCTAGTGTTACTGCGGTTACAAAAAATACTACATTCTCTACAATTTGAGGAATTATTAGCTTAACAAAGTTTAGCTTTCTTTCAAGAAGTATTGATGGAATTGTTTTAAGCGACGAGAGAATCAGAGAGAAGAACAAAACTCTAAGGAGCATTAGTCCATCTGAATCTAACTTGTAGAATTTCGCGATTGACTGAGAGAAAAGTAGACCAAGTATAACTATTGTGAAGATTATTATTTGCTGAAGGGTAAAAGTGCTTGTTAAGTCTCCTTGTGTTGGTTCCTCCTTCTTTTGGACTAGTGCTGCTGCCAGACCAATATCTGAAAAGTAGACTAAAATATTTAGAAGAGAGGATACGATTGCAAAGATTCCAAAAACTGCGGGATCCAGGATGATTGATAATGCCAGATTCCCAAATATATTAAATAGCTGAATAAAAAAACCGCTTATTATGAAAGCGACTATGCCTGCAATTGCCCTTTTGACGATTAGATCTACTGCTAGTTTCGGTTCTTCTGCCATTTTTTTGAGAAAACTAACGCAAGTAAGCCTGCGATTGAAACTAAGCTTATCATATTTGCCAGGTTCATAAGCGGCGTATTTTGGAAATTGACAGCAACCTTATGGCTACCGCTTGGAATATCAAGTGCGATCAGTCCAAGACGATTATTATTTTGAGTTTGTACCTCTTGGCCGTCTATATGTACCTTCCAGAAGGGGAAACTGTATAAATTTATCAGTATATTGGAATTTTCTTTGGAATTAATATCAAAAGTTACCTTGTTAGCATTTTCCCGCAAATTTGCAATACTGACATCTCCGGATTCCACACTTACTCTTTGATTTTCTATTTGATCTTTTTTGATGTCCAAAACGTTTGCTCCCCTATCGTTTTTTGCAAGTTCTATTCCTTTGGGTAGATATTCATACGATGTTTGGGATACATCCCACTTGATAGTCTCGTCTGAGGTCGCTTTTTGGTCTGTTAAATCGGGCCTGTATGTTTGGGGTTTAAATAACTTTAAGTTTGGAACAATTAAGACGATCAATAGTGGAATTGATACTAGCAACCGCAGTATTGGGAGTCTTAGGCTCCATATAAATGCTCCTGCAAGAAAAGAACTAAATAGTGCTGTAAATGTTAAGTATCTCCAGGGAAACTGTAAGTATTGAAGAGGCTTGAGAATATCCCACGAGAATTTAGAGTAAGGAGTCGTCATGAAGGCAGAGAAGACGAAAAGAGCAAAAAAAGTAGGTAGTAGGTAGTAGGTAGTAGGTAGTAGTTTTTTACGTCTGTTCAAGATAATTACTGTGGCTGATATTAAAAATACGGCCGCTGATACTAAAACATGCAATTTACCAATTTTGAACGATATACCATCGTTCAACCCAGGCGCCGAACCGCCAAAACCCCACGGCCAATTCCAAAGTTGCTGCGGATATACAAAATGGATTGTGTAACTTGCCAGATTAACAAGCAGAAATTGATCAACCAAGGTAAGACTTTTTTCCACTATTGCAGGTAGCCAAAAAAAGGCAGAGAGACCTGCTGATAATACTGCTGACTTCAAAAAAGCCGCAAACAAAAACCCTTTATCTTTGGAAATTAGCATTAGCAATAATAAGTAAAATGGCACAATTGTCATAAAAGGTAAAAATATTAAATTGTGAGTGATCATAAGTAGGGCCAAAAATAATGCGGATAAATAAATATAGATTGGCTTTTTAGTCTCTGTAGTCTGCCAGAAGGACCAAAAGATTAAAGGCAACCATACAAAAGTAAAACTTTCTGCAAGTGCTCCCCTTACATATACATCGAGTGCCCTATATGGAACAAAAATGTAAAAAGCGGTAGCTACTAAACCAGGTACTTTCCCCCACATTGTTTTGGCAGCGAGATACATTGCAAATGCCGAACCTAAAATTGATGTGAAGATGACCAGTTTTGTGGCGTCGATGAATCCCAAACCGGCAAGATGATAAATTTCTCCTACCATGTAAACCAGAGGCGGATAGAAAACAAATAAAGGATAACCATATCCGAAACCCAAACCACTTAACCATCTAACGGGAAACTGGCCGGATTTTAATGTTTGATCATATAGATATAGCCGCGCTATTTGCTGATCATCGTGGATTTGATAAAGTCCGGGTTTTAAAAGAGGAAGAGAAACAATAATCGAAAATACAAGAATCACGAAAAGTGGTAAAAGATGCTTTGGAAATTTCATTTGATGTTGATGTAGGTTACACCAGGAGCTGGTGTCGACTCTTTAGATTCTTCAAAAGTAGTCATTACCTTCCTATTATAAATCACCCACAGAGCATATTGATCCATTAGTGACTGGCTAGTCTGATAGTTGGCAGGATAGATTGTAATTTTACTCTTGTGTAGATCATTTTGTGTTTTTACAGCCTGCACAATCATTTTTGATATGTTCTCTTCTGCCCCAATCCAATGGGTCTTTCTGGTAAAAGAGACACTAAGGACCGATGTTGAGATATACGACGCACCCAAAATCAGAACGAGTATCCGCTTAAGACTTTCCGATTTAATATTTGTTATTAAATATGCAACAAAAAATATAATTGAAAGCGAGGGTATTGATAAATAATAGGGAAAGCTATGATCTGGTAGAAAAAGTACCGGTGCAAGAGCACAGGTGAAAAGGCCGATACAAAATATCCCTACAATAAATGTTTTTTTGTTAAGGTTTTTGTATACCAAAATTACTGTTGTTAATGTAAACAAAGCGAACGACGTGAATATTGGTTTTACATAAGGAGAAAATGGTTGGAGAAATGTTGGATCAGCTTTATCTATTGAGAGACTGGCAAGGTGAAAATGATATTTCAGCACTTCTGGTAAGTTTAATAGCCACAAAAAGTACCAGATTAAATTTGTAAAAGCTCTTGTGTCTATTGTTAATGCATAGTTACTGTCTACTGGAACTTTGTAAATTAAGAGTCTACATAAAATGTAAAGAAAAATGACAATTAGAGTTGGCGTTTGAACTTTTGCCATTTTCTTAACGTCTGGCTTGTTTTCATATAATTCCAGGGCAACTGCATACACAGGTAGAATCAATGCGAACTCGGTTGATGAAAGTGCAAGGATAAAACTAATAGTTATGAGGATTACCGATTTGATACTTAATCTGTCTTTTAGATCCAAAAAAAGTTTTAGGGTCAACAGAAAGAAAAATGTACCTATGATGTTCCAGGTTAATGACAACCAGGATAATGTCATGAAATGAAATGCGGCAGATGAAAATAATATGGTGCTAATAGATGCTGCAAATTTATTTTTAAAGATTCTTCCTGCCAGGGTCCAAATCAGTGCAATATTTACCAAATGAAGTAAGAAGGCAACCGAGTGGAACAATAAAGGATTAAGACCAAAGATTTTTTGTGAGGCGAAAAAAAACAGTTGCATTCCAAGGGGGCGAAAGTAGATAACATCCTGTCTGAACCAGAGAAGCGAGAAGAATTCCTTTAGAGTATGAATATTGGTTTGGTATAGTACAAACCAATCATCCTGAAAGAAAAAATAACTCAGGCCTTTTGCGAAAATAGTGACGGTAGTGGCAATAACAGCTAAAATTGTGAGTAGTAGTATCAGGTCGGGCTTTTTGAAGATTTTTTGCATCTAATAAATTGTAACAGAGAGGTTGTTTTACTGGAAAATGTCGTTAATTATTGACACGTTAAAATTTTGTGTTTTCTCCGTTTTTGTTTTTTATATTCCTGGAAAATATTTAATTTCCTGGGTAAAGGCTGATCTTGACTCAATTCAGAACATTTCGGCAAGCTTTGTCTCGGGAATACTTTTTTTCTGCCTGGTTTCAATCTTAAGAGGGCTTATTGGTGTTAATTTTTTTGCAGTTTTTGCTGCTTTTATTATTTTTGATTTATGGACCGTTGTACATAAAAAGGTTCAGT
Source organism: Saccharimonadales bacterium (SeqCode) (assembly GCA_035480415.1). Classification (GTDB taxonomy): domain Bacteria; phylum Patescibacteriota; class Microgenomatia; order Curtissbacterales; family GWA2-41-24; genus DATIHT01. The sequence goes on from DATIHT010000015.1 coordinate 11,948, forward strand.
TAAAATTTGAAGCTAGGCCTGAACTTTTACTGCTGATTTTTGCCTCCATTGTATTTGCTATTCTTGCTGGCATTAATCTTTTTAAATCAGGAATAAGTACGCATGATGGGTTGGTCATGGCCGTTGGAATTCATGATCCGCTACAACATTTGGCAATTATTGGACAATTACAAAACAATTTTCCTCCAAAAAATCCTTTCTTCTCCGGAGTTGCTTTAAGTAATTATCATTATTTTGCTGATATTTTAATCGCTGGTGTCTTGGATGCAGTTCATATCGATAGATTCAACTTTTATTTTAGAATTTTCCCTTTTTTCAATGCTGTGCTTTTTGCCTTTTCCTGCTACAGCCTTATGGCTGCACTTACAAAGAAAATTATAATAAGAGTCTTTGGGTTATTATTGTGTGCCTTTGGCGGTACTTTTGCATATTTACTTATTTTTTTATTGCCGAATGTCAGGTGGTCTGGGGTAACTTTTTGGGTGGATCAACCTTTTGCACAGCTTTTTAACCCACAGACATATTTGGGGTACAGTCTTTTTTTTGTAGGCTCAATGTTTCTTATTTTTAGCACGAAGGCCAAAGGCATCAGCACTTTACTGACAGCTGGTTTATTGCTGGGGTTTATTTTCCCGTTCAAGGTTTTTGGCGCAGTTATTTGTGTTGGGAGCATGTTTGGACTGGCGATTTACATGGCAGTATTTTTTAGGAATTATAAATACTTCATACCGTTTATTATTTCGGCCTCAGTCTTTTTGATACTATCGATAACTACTGTTAGCAGTTATCGTAACGGGCTCTATTTTGCTCCCGGATGGTCACTGTCAGTTCTGGTCGAGTCTCCAGACAGATTGAATTTGGTGGACTGGTCTCTAAAGCTGCAGTACTACAAACAGGATCATAATCTGCTTCGAATAATTCAAATATATGGTCAGGAAATATTTATTTTTGTTTTTGGAAATTTAGGAGTTCGAACAATTGGAGCGATTTTTCTCCTATTTTTGCTATTGAAAAATGTTTTCAGGGTGCAAGCTGAACATCTATTTTTCTTTTTTTGTATAGTGATTTCATTTTTGATTCCCCTTATTTTTAACCAAGGTTCGTCACCATATGATATTTTTCAATTTGTGCCATTTGGATTACTAACAGCTTCGATATTTTCGGCTTTGTTTTTGGAAAACCTACTCAAAAGATTTAATGGTGCAAATATCGCAATTATTTTATTTGGTTTATTAGTGCTGCTTTTTAGCATTCCCACTACCCTTTTGGATATTCATGACCATATAGCGAACGACTTTTACGTTGTTGATCAAAAAAATATTGACGCTTTTAATTTTATTGCTAACAACTCATCAAAAAATGATGTAGTTTTGGTTTATCCAGATAAAGAAAATTTAAATGCTGCCTATGTAGGTGCTTTTTCAAGAAGGATTTCATACGTGTCTGACATTGGAAGTACTAACATAACCGCCGTTGATGGCAGGGGGAGAGCCAATACCGCACTTGAATTTTTTAACAATTTCGCAAATGACCAAAGAGTTAAGTTTTTGGAAGAAAACAATATTGCCTTTATACTACTACCTACCATTGGTACTGGCGATTTTAATCCAAAGAAAGCAAATTTGCCGCTTGAGAAGGTATTTGAAAATGAGAAATCGATTGTATACAGAAGAAACTAGCGACTCTTGGGATAGCCATGAAGTCTCTGGGTGATTGTCCACATATACCATTTCATATATTTAGGCAACCACTTGGAAAGATAAAATCTTGATTCTTTTGCCAAATATGTCCATGTTGTAGGAACTTCAGTAATTTTATATCCATCTATAAATGCCTTGACCGTTAATTCTGTTGAGAGCTCAAAGCCTCCGTCTGACTCTATCTTTTGCGCTTCTATAAACTTTTTAGAATAAAGCCTGAAGGAATTGCTAACATCGTGAGTTGGAATTGCCGTTAGATAATGCAGGCTTATTCCTGCAACGCGTGATAAAAATTGTTTTAGCAGTGGTCCTCCTATTTGATGTCCGCCTTTCATGTATCTGGATGCTGCAACAACGTCGTATCCATCTTTGAACTTTTCCATCATTTTGTTCAGGGGTCTTGGGTCGTCTGTAAGATCTGCCATCATTGTACAAACCGCTTCGCCTTGAGCTTTTTTCAAACCTGTCTTGAGAGCGTTAAGCGCTCCCCTGCCATATATATTTTTTACGAGTTTAACATTCGGATATTTTTTTTGAAGTTTTCTAACCGGTGGAACCGTCGTGTCATTGTCCATATCGTAGACAATTAAAAGCTCGTGAGGTGTTTTTACTATTTCCTCAACTCTTTTTATTGTTTCTGATATTACTTTGCCTTCGTTGTACACAGGCATTACGATTGATAATTTCATTTACTTGATTGTATAGGAGGGTAAGTTGTTAATCAATTTAAAAGATTTCCCCGAGGCCGTCTTCTATTGAACTGTCATTCTGACTTTTTGATGTGTGAGTCTCAATAGACTCAATCGGGAAGATTATTTTATTTGTTCCAAATACATTCCATACATCACAAACGATACAGTTTTTGGCAACTAATTTGCTTAACTTTTTTATATCCATTTTTTTGTAGAAGTTGTGATTGGTTGCCACAAATACAAGTTCCGCACCTTTTAATGTCTCGTTTAGATCGTTTTGATAAGCTGGAATGTACGGGTCGTGTAAAAATACTTTCGCTCTCTCTCGCTCTAGTGCTTTTTTAACTTTGAAAGCAAGTGATTCTCGAACATCATCAATTTCTGCTTTGAACGCCATACCCAGAACAACAGACTTTTTGCCTTGCAGTTTCATTTTTTCTCTGACTTTTTTGATCAAAAAAAGCGGAATTGATTCATTTAACTTCCAGCTAGTTGTAATTAAATCTGAAAAAGGTACATCCCCTACCAAGAAGAAACCGTCTTTAAAAAGACATGGTCCACCGGTTAAACCTGGCATTGCGAGCCCTCCTCTTTTGTAGTTTTTGTTAACGAGATCGACTACCTGGTAGATATCTCTGTGGTAGTTGCCTGCAAGAATCATGAATTCGTTGGCAATTGCGAAGTTAATATATCTATACATATTGGTGAATAGTTTTGCGAGTTCTGCCGATGTTGAATCTGAAACATTTACTTCAATGCCCATTGATTTGAAGAATGTGGCAGCCTTTTGTGCACTGTTTCTTTCTGATCCGCCAACTATTTGAGGTAGAAACTCAAGTTCAGTAAGTGACTTGCCTTCTGAGATTCTTTCTGGGCAAAAAGCCAGGTAGAAATTTTCTCCTATTTTAAATCCTTCCTCTTCTAGGTAAGACTTAACGTACTGCGTTGTTCCGGGAGATACGGTTGATCTTAGAATTAGAAGTTGGCCTTTTTTCATATGCGGCCTGGCAACTGCTAGTGCTCTGTCTATTTGGACCAGAGATGGATTCATATTCTCATCAACTGGGGTTCCAAGGGTTAGGATGATTACGTTTGATTTTGCGATATTTGAAAAATCTGTGGTTGCGACGAAACTCTTGTTTACGTGCTTTTCGAGCATTGCCTGGGCGCCTTCTTCCATAAAGGGCATGACTTTTTTGCTTATTATGTCTATTTTTGCCTGATCAACGTCCAGACCGTAAACGAAGTAGCCTTTTTCGGCCAAGAAGAGCGCCAGAGGTAAACCTACTCTGCCAATACCAACAACGCTGACTGTGCCTTTTACATTTTTCCCCGTGCTTTTTGGTCCTGAAGCCATTGAACAACCTCCTTTAGCCCATCTTCAAATTTAACTTTTTGTTCCCAGTTAATTAGTTTTTTCATTTTTGAAATATTTGGAACTCTTCTTCTGATATCGTATTGGAATCCTTTGACGTATTTAACTTTGAATGGTTTGTCTACTTCCATTATTTCCCAAATCTTTTTGGCAAGATCGATCATTTTAATTTCAACATCTGATCCAACATTAAAATCTTCGTTTTGGGCATTTTTATGAAGAGCTACTGTAATTACTCCATCTGCAATATCTTTTACGTGAGTGAAACATCGTGTTTGCTGACCATCTCCAAGAAGTTCAAGTGGATATTGACCGGTCATTATTTTCCTGACTAAATCTGGAATAACGTGGGCATAACCAACCTCCCTTTCCGGGAATTCGTTAATTCCGTAAGCATTAAATGGTCTGCAAATTGAAAACGGAAGCTTGTACTGATCCCAGAAAGAATGGCAGTACCACTCTCCGGACAACTTTGAGAACCCGTATGCTGATATTGGTGGTGGTATTTTTATAATGTCTTCTTCTTTTGACGGGAATGTCGTTGCCGATTCAAAAACCATTGATGAGGAAATGTACACCATTCTTTTAATTTTTGCCTTTACCGCCGCTTCAAAGGTGCAGCTGTATATTTTGTTGTTTTCCGAAAGTATTGTTGCCGGGAATTTGTGAAAGTAACCAATGCCGCCGATTTTTGCAGCGGCATTTATACAAATGTCGATTCCCTGGAAAGCTTTTTCCGCTTCCTGGTGATTAGTTAGATCAAGTTTTAGAAATTCTACTCTACTGTCTACAGATGCATCTTTTTTGGAGAGATTGTCTGCGACCCGGACTGGATATCCTTTATTTAGAAGTTGTCTCACCATCTCGGAACCGATAAATCCGGCGCCTCCTGTTACGAGAAACTTTAATTTAGAATTGTTTGTTTTTGATGAATTAGCCGTCATTAATTGATTACTCCGTTTTGCGCTTCTTTCGCTATTATGGGCATTTATTAAAGCCCATAACGGCTACAGAAGACTAGAATCCAGCTCCGCCTGTTACTAAGAATTTTGTTTTCGCCATAGATTTATAAAATATGCCCCGCAAGCTATCAGGGCAATTAGGGATATCATCTCACTGAGTAAGTGAAGTGATGAATGTGCGTATTTGATTATAACGGTGTGGCTGCCTGGTGGCAACTGGAAATTAATGAGGCCAAATTTGTTGTCGTGAGTAATCGGAACTTCTTTGCCGTCTACAGTTGCCTTCCATCCTGGAAAATCTATGGAGTTTACTGTTACATTTGAGTTTTCTTGAGCTTCTATATCTGCTGAATAATTTGTCGCTTTGATCACTTCGTTTTTAATCTGTGCTTTACCACTAGTTATTACTATTTTTTCATTTGCTCGTGTTTTTTGTGTTTCTACTGACCAGAGTGGCGCGTACTCTTCTCGTACCGTTGTTGATGCTTCATTGGTTGCGTAATACCCGTCTCCTTTGTCTGTGAACGCTACTGGTTTGGTGTATGAGATTGTTGAAAATATTGCTGCTGCAATGACGATTACTGAGAGCATTGTCTTCTTGTTTTGAGAATTTATGATAAGCGCTGCAAAAATTGAGGTTGTGAACATGACAATTGATAGGAGTCTCCAGGGAAATTGAATAATTTGACCCATGATTGGAAGTTCCCAAATGTGTGATGAGATTTTTAACATCACGAATCCAACTGCGATATCAATTAATAAAAGTGGAATTATATTTTGTCCTCTGACTTTTTTGAATAGGACTAGATAAATAGTTGTTAAAAAAATAAATATTGATACAATCCCGAATTGAACCGACATATGACCTGTTCCTGTTGGAAGAGGCGAATAACCCCATGTCGGGATAATAAGATCTTTAATTGAAACGAGGTGTTCTGTTGGATTGGATACAATTATTTGTGACGATCTAACATACTTGAGATCGAGAAGTGCTGGAAGCCAGAAAAATGCTGAACTCAAAACTCCCATGATAAGTGCTCCTAATATTTGCAGAATATTTTTCTTTGTAAGTGTAAATGCAATTATTAAAAATACTGGGATAAAGAGTGCGGCAATAACATTGTGAGAGAGGATCAAACCTGCAGAGAAAATAGAAATGAGTGGAAGATATTTTTTGTCGCCCTTTGAGACTTTTACAATACTCCCAAGTATAAGCGGCAAAAACATGAACGCCACATTTTCTCCAATACTTCCTCTAACATAGAGGTCCAAAAATCTATACGGAGAGAATATATAAAGTATTGACCCTGCAAGTGCCGCAACTGGAGCAAATACTAATGACAGCGACCAGAACATTGCCAGTGCTGAGACTATTGTTGTTGTGACAAAAACTATTTTTATACTATCTGTAAATCCAAAACCAAAAGCTTTGGGTATTTCTGCTAAGTAAAAAGGGAGCGGATAGAGAAAATTCAAAACTGGATATCCGTAATTGCTGTTAAGCCTGTCTACAAACCTGACCGGAAACTGGCCTGCTGCCAAAGTCTGGTGAAATGCTGTGAATCTAATAACCATCCATTCTCCATCATGACTTTCAAAATAACCTTTTTTGAAAAACGGCCAGAGTGAGATTAATGTTGCAACTAAAATAATTAGCAATAGTTTTTTCATTATTTGGTTTTTTGTTTTTTGGCAGTATAGACTCCCAAGATAATTAGCATGACTAATGAGGCCATAGTGATATGAACACCGGTTTTAAATGACTTGGACTGATAATAGAACTCAACTGTGTGCTCCCCTTTTGGTACTGCAGCTGATAGAAACGCATAGTGTGCTCTAAGTAATGGTGTCGTTTGTCCGTCAATTTTTACATGCCAGTTGGGATCATGGGCATCTGATACGAAAAGAAGAGAGTTTTGATCCAGTTTTGTTTTGATTATTATTTCTCCAGGAGAATACTTTATGATTTCGGGCTCTACTGCTGACTGGTCGGAACTTTGAATATCTAGTGGCGGCTGGGACTCAAGAAGAAGAGTTCTTAGGTCGAATTGTGGGTCATAAATCTTGTTTATAATCTCCTCGTCTGATGCTACAAGATAACGGGTAGTTTGGAAAATTCTTGGGATGACTGTTTCTCTTTGGAAAACTTGAAATTTGTCTTGCTGCCAGATGCCCTTAACTTTATCGTTTGAAAATCTTTCATAGTGAAAATCTGCAGCATTTTTAGGACTGTCTTCTTTGTCCAGAAGATATTTAACTCCCAGCAAGTCAAAGAGTCTTTTCCTGAAACCGTTTTCTTCTGTCGGAAAAACACCGTCTGACCTTAGATATGTTTTTGGGACTTTACCTGTTGCTGCCGACGCCAACAACTGTGAATACCTTTCGATTCTCAAAGTGTCGTATCCTTCTGCTCCATATACCTTGTAATGAGTTGGGAAATTAAAATCAATATGAGCTGTTCCCCCTCCATAGAATCTATTGATACCAGCGTTATCTTGAAGCCAAGAAAATATAGGGTGATCCGGAAAGATAAAACTCTTGGGTGAGGTTGGTAGGAATTTATTGGTGTAATAAACACCACCAAGCATTGTGATTGCAAAAATACCATAAATAAATGCTTGCTTCAGGTTGATTGGAAGTTTAAGTGATTTTGGTTTTAACAGCACTATCAAGCTTCCTGCAAAAAGAGATAGGTAGCTAAATGTTGGTAAGATAAGATTTCTTTTGGTTACGGATAGATTGACCTCCCAAACGTCTTTGGGAGACATGAATTTTGCTCCTACTTGCGCAAAGGCCCACATTAAAAAATAAATAAATCCAATACCTATCTGGAAATAAATAAATTTCTTTAGATATTTCTTGTCATCGAAGTTTTTTAATATATCGGCAAGACTGAGCGACGAAAGTATTATCAGCAAGAATATTGAGATTGATATAAACCTTGATGGGGTAGTTGCATCAATTAGGGGAATCTGAAAAGCTCTGATTGCCCAGGTTATCGGGCCGTTTACTGCTGCAAATATAAAGAGAACAGACACGAGAGTGAGAAATTTAACAAATTTTTCCTTCCATAAATTGAAAATGCCCCACAAGCTTAGAATCAGCGGGATCACACCAAAGTACGGAGTAAAGTCGCCGTATGAATGACTCCAGAAGTTATTGTTTGCAGGGTGACCAAAAAAATCGCTTGCAAAAAAAGTGATTAAGTTTTTGTAAGGAAGAATGCCCCAATCAAATACTTCTCTTGAAAATGGTAGCGATATTGGTGAAATTTTATAGAACTGAAAGGTAGGAATAATCTGGACTGCTGACACGAGCAGTGATGCTAAAAATACAAAAATAATTGCACCAAATTTTGGAACAAGCAACTTTTTTTCACTCAATACCTTAAAGATCCAGTACAATCCCACTGCGCTGTATACGTATATAGCCGTTTGAGGATGGCCGGCAAGAATGGATAGGGCGAGACTTGCGGTTAATATTAATAAATAGTTAAACTTTGAATTTTGAAAGTAATTATTTATTGACCAGAATGCCAGAGGTAGCCAAACATAGCTATGAGAAACGTTTCCATTCTCCATCCATGTGATTAAGTAGCTGGAAAACATAAAGGCAATAGACCCAAAAATAGAAGGCCATTTCTCCAGCTTGTAGCTTTTTAAAAGCAGATACATAAACAGTCCGCCCAGGAGAGGTTGAATCATCACTAGTAGAAGCCACGCGTTTTTTGCATTCGTTAAAAAGTAAAAAATATTAAACGGATAGAAGACGCTCGACTGGAAATTGGCAAGAAGAGGCTGGCCAGAGAATGTGTAAGGATTCCAAAGAGGCGCCTTGCCTTGCTTAAACTCATCTGCTGCAAATTCTTTCCAAAGGTATATTTGCCTGATGCTGTCTGCGCCCAATAGCTCTTTGTGTGTCGTCCAGGGACTATATCCTTCCCAGCCACCTGAGTAATAAGGAAAGTAAAATGAGGTCAGTAAATCTCCTGGAATTGGATACTGACCTCTTAGGAAAACCTTAAAAAAGATCAGACAAGTTACAAGAAAAATAAATATGACTGCGAATAGTTTGCCTTTAATCATTTGTTTGATGCCTTTCCAGTAGTAAATCTCCTGTATCTGACGATTATTTGTGTGTTTCACTTTTTACTCCGCTCAGAACAAACAGCGCTATTGGAACAATTATTATTGGAGTGAACAGCGCAATTTCCATAAATTTGATGGTATTTGGGTGGGACCAGTCACCGTTATATAAATAAGGAAGGTACCTAAGAAGTGCACCAAACCCTATGGCTCCGGCAATTAAGAAGGAGACTCGTTTTGATATTAGGGCTGCAAGTGGCAGCGTCCAGAACAAGTACCACGGCTGGAACTGTACTTGAGTACTTCCTGATGAGATAAATGGTACCTGAATTGTGAATGTGGAAAACACAAATGTAAACGCTGCCATTGTTGCAAGGCTCAGTAGAATAAGCTGATTTGTATTAATTTTCTTGATTGCCATAAGAAATATCCAGGGAACATTAAGAATAGATATGTATTTTATAAGCGCGCCCGCAACTAGCGACAGAAACCCGGAAAGGTTTTTATTTATTGCAAAAAGTATGGAGGCTAGAATGAAAACTGAGAAGACTACATCGTTGTGCGCATTTACTACGCCTTCAATTAGAAAAAGAGGATTGAGAGCATAAAATGCCGTTCCCAAAAGCGCAATTTTTGGGTTTATTTTTTTGAGGATTTTGTAAATTATAAGTGAGTTTAATATATGGAAAGATCCAATAAAAATCTTGAAGGCAATGAGGGTGATTATAAATTTTCCAAATCCTACAATTGTTGGAATTAGTGACAATGCAAGCCAGAGTGGACCGTACGGAGAGAACCTATGTGTCCACCTCATAAAACGTATCCAGTCGTCTTGAGGAAAATCTAATGCTTTGTGTGTGTAAGGACTTAAATGATAGGCCCATAAAATTTTTGCGTCGAACATATAATTGAAAACATCGTAAGAAAGAAAAGGATAGGCAAAAACAAGGATTATGAAGTTTACAACAACAGACGCAATAAGATACTTCTTCCCTATTTTTTCCCTGTAAAATAACCAAAGATTTGCGGCAAAGAATGAGAATGCCAATATCACCCACAATAAGTACACGAGTGTTGCTTGTGGACGGTTATAGTATCCAAGTTGTTGCATAAACCCAACAAAGTTTAGAAACATAGGGTTTTGCGAAAGAGTTAGATTTAGGTCTACATACGAATAGGAGAAAATCGCTAAAAAACCGTAAAGCAGGATATTTATTACTAAAAGGCGTTTTTCTAATGGCGACACTATCTTTATTCTACTTAAATATCTTTGACAAAGCCAAATTAAGAGTAAATAATGGGGTTATGGGCGATATATCTCCCGAAGGAAATACTCCAGCCCTTACGCCAAGAAGACAATTTCTTAGTCACGCTGCAACAGCAGTTGCAGGAGTAGCGGCCGGATTTATTGCAGGACGAGGAGAAAAGGGGCCATCGATATTAAATAAGCTTGATGATTTTAGAAAAGTTGAGTGGAGCCCTGATACTGTTTTTAAGCGAGTTACGCTTGGAGAGCAAATAACAGATAAACTAACAGTGCCTGGCAATGGCTATTTTTTACACACTTCTGCGGGGAGTAAAATAAGAGCACTTGTTTCTCCCACAAACAAAAATTTTTCGGCCGGTGTCGAAATCTTTGATGAATTCGGAAATTTAATAAGGGGAGCAAAAAATGAATCTTCTGAAACTGTAATTCCCAAAGATGGTGATTATTATGTTAGTGTTTACAGATTTCCAAATTCCAAAATAGGCGATGGCACATTTTCTTTTCTAGTCGAGGATCCGCGAAAGACGAATGTTCAAGGTAGTTTTATGATTTCCCCTAATCGAGATCGGCAGTTTCAAATGCCTTCTGAGACTGGTTTCGATATTTTTACTCGTGGAGATATAGGTATTGTACTTGATTATAACCAAGACGTAGTTGATCCAAATGCAGATAATCTTAAATACCCAAAAGGGAAATTTGCCCAAGATTTAAAAGTATATGTAAAAAGAGGTGGCATTGGTCAACTTTCAGGAGATAACCCTGATTTAGCTGAGCTGAGTGAACAGAACAGGTACAATGACTTTGGGGTTTGGGTGCTTGATAAACAAAGAATTGCCGTAGTTCCGGAAAGGACGACCGAACCCTTTACAGCTGAGTGGCCAAAAGGTAGCCAAGTCGTAGTATCAACCAGCAAACCAAATTCAAAAGACAGATATAACGCAAGAATTTTTGTACTTTAAACTAAATATTCTTGTAAACCCCTTTTAAGTCGTTCATCCGGATTTTTAAAACATCTCTAAACATTCTAAGCGAATCTTTTAGCGGGCTAACTCTGTCTGTTGCAACGTGATGCCATATTATCGGCACCTCTTTTATCTTGTAACCACGCTTTTTTGCTATGAACAGGAGTTCAACGTCAAAAGCAGTTACCAACGCTCCTTCAACTTTTCCACCTTTTCCATAAACTCTTAATTGTTTGAAGAGTTCTTTGGCAACCGTACTTTTAAAGCCTTTAAATCCTGCCTGAGTATCCCAGATACCACGAACTGCTATTATCTGAACGATTATATTAAAGACTATTCCCATAATATGCCTGTGAAGTGGCTCTTTTTCTCTTTTGGCTCCTGGTAGTTGTCTTGAACCGATAACGATGTCGTACTGTGGGAAATGAGGCAATAGCCTATCTACTTCTTCTATTGGCGTTGCCTGATCAAAGTCTGTGAATACTATTATTTCACCTTCTGCTTCTTCAACGCCTTTTTTAACAGTTTCTGCTTTTCCTTGATGTGGATTTTTTATAACCCTTACATTTTTGTTATCTTTTGAAAATTTTTCTGCTAGATTTGCAGTTTGATCGCTCGAACCATCATCAACAATTAATATCTCATAAGCATATTTTTGCCCCTCGAGAAACTTTGGAACTTGGTCAATTGTTCCCTTTTTGAAATTAGGTTCTTCGTTGTACGCGGGGATAATAACAGAAAGGTAGGGTTTTGCCATCTATAACTATTATCTTGGTTACATTCTTGCTTTGTCAAAGAGGAGAAGGAGGACTGCCATACGAACATAAAGACCATTTTGGGCTTCTTCAAAATAGATTGCCCTCGGATCACTATCCACGTCTGCGGTTATTTCATTTATTCTTGGCAAGGGGTGCATGATGATGGCATCCTTTTTAATTAACTTTAGAGTGTTTTTATCAATTACATATACTCCGAAATATTTTTTATAGTCTGCTTGTGTTAATCTTTCTTTTTGTATTCTTGTCACATAGACCACATCTGCATCTTTTAGTCCATCGTTTAAATCTTCGGTTTCCCTAAATTTATTCCCCGATTTTTTAAGTCTTTCTCTAAGTTCGGGTAGAATACACAATTTTTTAGGTGACACAAAGGTGAATTTTACATCCGGGAATAGGGTTAGAAGATATGAAAGAGAATGAACTGCTCTGTATGTTGCTAACTCTCCTACCATCGCTATTGTGAAATTTGATTTTTTGAATTTGGAAAAAATTGTGTACAAATCCAGTAGTGCCTGTGTGGGATGTTCACCTGTACCATCACCTGCATTTATGACTGGCACTTTTGAGAATTTGGCTGCTGTATCTGCTATTCCGCTTTGCGGGTGTCTAATGACAATAAGATCCGTGTAGCCATTAACAATTCTTATTGTGTCTTCAATTGTTTCTCCTTTTATTGCAGATGAGAATTCTGCAGCATTTTCAGTTGAGATTACCGATCCGCCCAGTTTTAACATTGATGCCTCAAATGACATACGAGTCCTGGTGGAAGGTTCGTAAAATAATGTGACCATCACCTTACCAGCCAAGGCCTGTTTATTGTATTTTCCTGATTTTATTTTATCGGTGAGATTAAAAATTTCCTGGAGAGTTTTAGTGTCGAACTGTTTAGCAGAAACTACATGGCGGAGTTTCATTAGTGGAAATTATATACTTGCACATGCCAGTTGGCAACTTTACTTGCCTTTAATTGCCGGCTTACCAGCTGGATTTGGAGCTCCAGCCCAATGTGTTAGCTTGAAAACTGTGATGCCAATTTCTGTTAATTCCCACTGCTGATCAATCTCTGCCGGGCCAAAGCCGGCTACTTCCCAGCTTGGATAACCAAGCGGAGCACAAATTTTTGTTTCGCAAACAACTAACAATTGGTCTGTAACAAGTGTTTCAAGTTCAGTGGGTTTGTGGCCTTTGATATCTAAAAAGTATCTGTACGCATGATCGCTGTTATGATCGGTTAACAGGCCAAAATTGTATGGCTGATTGTTTGATTTTTCGATGACAAAATCCGCCACTTGTTCGGTTTGGTTTATCAATTTATTGGGAGGATTAGTGTAAAAACCGTTTTTTGTGAAAACAAACAACATGGCACAGGTTAAGAATATAGGTATTATTCGAAGCACTTTTTTCTGCCAAAGCAGATAGTAAATGATTGCAGTTGCAATAAACGGCGCCGGAAACATATAACCGAAGTAGTAATCAAAAATTTGCCCGGAATAGTATCGTAAGAACATCAGGCCGGCGATAAAGTATATGGCACCTGTTGTAAAAATTAACTTCTTGTCCTTGTTGCGCCAATTAGTAGCTGCGGCGGCGAGGGTACCGGCACTCAATATCCAAAATACTGCTTTTGTCCATATGGTTGCAACAAGATGACTTATGTCTTCCAGAAGGATATTGCCAAAATTTGATATTTTCCAAACGAGATGAATTGTCTGGAAACCATGAGTCGTTGGTCTTGTTACGAATTCGTAAATTGTTTTAAAGTTGGGAAAATTATGTTTTATTTCAAAAAGCAGAAATGGGGAGAATGTAATTAATGACCCTGCGAACATTAACGTTATTATCAATGGCCATTTTTTGAAACTTGTGTTTACAAAAACAATTAGAGCAGTAACAGGAATGAGCATAATTGCTAAATAATGAAGCTGAATTGCTATTCCAAAACAGGCTCCGGCAAATAGGAAGTTGAGCAGTTTGTCATTTTTTATCCCCCTGTAAATTGCATAAATCATCAACAGCGCAAAAAATGGAAGCGGATTAGGATTCCACGAAGACCTTGAGTACCTGACTATTAATGGCGCTGTTGCATATAAAAAGGCGGTTTGAATTGCACTCCAAAACCCTAGTGTTTCTTTCAAAAATTTATAAAGAAGTAAAACAGTTGCAATTCCAATTATGGCAACCATAATGGATGGGCCAACAGGATCGTAATTGGAAATTAACAAGAAAGGCGCGGCCATCCAGTAGTAGATAGGACCTAAATAAAAACCGCCGACAGAAGCAGTTGGTCCGAGAAATGTTGGCCTCTTCTCCAGAATCATCGTCCGCATGACAATCATGTCGCGCCCTTCATCGCCCAAAAAAACCTGGTAATTCCTGATTTGCCAAAGTCTAAAAAACGATGAGACTAAGATTAATATTGTTACCAATACTAATTGTAATTTTGGGGTATTTTTAAAAAAGTTGAATTTCAAGTTACTTTTTTTCCTGTGCTTTCCAAATCCAGAGTATATTTACAAAGTAATTCACAAATAGACCGATGAACACTCCGACTGCTAGTCCGATTTGTTCATGCAGGCGAAGAACGTTTGCAAAAACACTGATGGTAACAATTTGGATTATCGGACTTGCTATTGAACTTAGATTAAACTTAAAAAGTCTTGTCAGTATTAACCCCGTGTGAGACCTATCTTTAAATGTCCAATTTTCGTGCAGGAAGAAATTGTAAATTATTGCTACCTCGATTGCGATGATTGATGCTACAAAAAGTCTGTCCAAACTAATAAATGCGATTGTATTTGTGCCAGTTTCAGAAATGGCAGACAGCAGAGGCTTTGAAAAAATCCGTATAGGGATTTTAGATAAAAATGGTATTACGTAAGCTTCTCCCCGATAAAGAAGACCCAGGATAGTTGCGCTTAGGAAATAACTTGTAGTTCCAACTATCAAAAATTTGATAATGGTTTTGGATTTTTCCAGCCTTACTTTTAAGCCAAATATTAAAACGTCTAGTGTATATGAAACTATTTTAGCCTTAGAATAGCCATTTTTTCTGTCTGTGAAAGTTATTGGAATTTCTTTAATTTTTGCACCGGCTTTTATTGCAGCATAGAGAAACGCCGGTTGAATAATATAGGTTTTTGACTTCCACGGAATTTTTGTAAAGTCTATTTTTTCAAAAAGTTTTTTTGTGAATACCCTGTATGAGTTGGTAAACTCGGAAAGTTTAAACGTGCCCCATGTTAACTTACAATAAAGAGCTGAACCTCTGGTAAAAAGCCTCCTGTGCCAGCCAAGAAGATTATGTCCACCCTTTGCTAGTCTTGAACCGTTTACTAAGTCGTAACCTTCGTTAATTGCTTTTAACATTTGCGGCAGAGTCGAAGGATCGTGGGATAAATCCGCATCCATCTGGGCAAGTACATCTGCTTTTAATTTATCTATCGCGTATCTATGACCCTTAACAAGACCTATGCCAAGCCCTCTTTCTTTAACATCGATATAATGAACTTTTGGATTAGTCTTCGTTATTTTTTTTACAACATCACCTGTACCGTCGGGAGAATGGCTATCTGATATTAGAACGTGTAAATCAGTGCCTTGAGGAAAATTTTTGCCTTCTGATAGGATTTTTTTGATAATTTCTTCTACATTATCCTTTTCGTTGTAAGTAGGAACAATAACTACCAGCCTCATCTTGAACTATTTTTTAGGAGTTGGATATCCGAATCAACCATCATTTTAACAAGCTCTTTAAAGCTTACTTTAGGCTTCCAGCCGAGAACTTTTTTTGCTTTTCTGGCATCACCGATTAAAAAATCAACTTCTGCAGGCCTTTCAAACTCGTGTGATGTCTTTACATATTTTTTCCATTCTTCAATACCAATGACACTAAAGGCCTCGTTTACAAATTCTCTAACTGAATGGTTTTCTCCCGTTGCTATCAAGTAGTCGTCTGGTTTATCCTGCTGAAGCATCATCCACATTGCTTCTGTATAATCTCCGGCAAAACCCCAGTCTCTTTTTGCCTCTAAATTACCAAGGGTAAAATTATCTATGAGTCCTAACTTGATTTTTGCTACATTGTGGGAGATCTTTCTTGTTACAAACTCCAGTCCTCTTCTTGGAGATTCGTGATTAAAAAGAATACCTGATACAGCAAAAAGATCGTAAGATTCTCTGTAATTTATAGTAATCCAATGCCCATAAACTTTAGCGACACCGTATGGGCTCCTTGGATGAAATGGCGTTGTTTCAACCTGGGGAGTTTCAACTACCTTGCCGAACATTTCTGAAGATGATGCCTGATAAAACTTTGCTTTTGGCATTACCTGCCGCATCGCCTCTAGCATTCTGGTTGCTCCCAGTGCTGTAAACTCTCCGGTTAGAACCGGCTGTGACCATGATGTTGCGACAAAGCTTTGTGCAGCAAGATTGTAAATTTCGTCTGGCTGGGCATAAGTCATTGCGGTAGTTAAAGATTGTTGATCCAGCAAGTCGCCGGGGATTAGCTCTATTTGGTCCTGGATATGTTTTATTCTTTCGTAATTTGGGGTCGAGGTTCTTCTTGTTAGGCCAAATACTTTGTAATTTTTGGAGAGTAAAAATTCTGACAGGTATGATCCGTCTTGTCCTGTTATTCCCGTTATTAGTGCCCGTTTTTGTGCCATTTGTTAAATTATATTATTTCTGCAATTTTTTTCGCTCGTATTCAATTGTATCAGAAAGTGTAACTTCCAGAGGTATTGAAGGTTGCCAGCCTGTTTTCTTTTGAAACTTTGAAAAGTCACACGAAATTTTTTTAATATCTACAGGTCTTAGAAGGCTTTTATCGATCTCAACTTTTATTTTAACCTTTGAATGCGACAAAAGTTTATCCAATACATCTTTTATTCTGACGCTTTTTCCAGAACCTAAATTATATACTTCACCAAACTCACCTTTGTCGAGGGCGAGCAAGTAAGCTTTTACTATATCTCTAACGTCTGTGAAATCACGATATGTTTCCAGATTTCCTACTTTCAAGGTTCCTCCACCATTTTTCTCGAGTTGTGCTATTTGAGATGCAAACGCCGGAACAACAAAAACCGGTGCCTGGGCAGGACCAATGTGATTGAACGGTCTTACTCTGACAATTTTCATTTTTTTGTGGAGAAAAAATTGAAGTCCGAGCATATCCTGGGTTACTTTTGAAACGGCATAAGGTGAGTTAGGTGCAAGGGGTGTTTCTTCGCCAACGGGCAAATACTTCTCGTCAATGTTCCCATACTCGTCTGCGGAACCAACTACTAATATCCTTGCGTCGATATCGTTTTTTGCAATTGATTCGAGGATGCTCAACTGGCAGAGGATATTGTTTTGAAGGGTAGATGCAGGGTCTATAAAACTCTGAGCAGGTGATGAAAAAGCCGCTAGATGAAAAACGTAATCCGGCTTTATTTTTTTTATTTCGCTCTCTACTTTTTTTGCGTCTAAAACATCGCAAGCCACCAGGTTAATTCTGTCTTTTATAGAATCGAGGTTATCTGTAGGATGATCGGGATGATAAAACCCGTAAATATCAATGTTTTTCTCAAGAAGGTATTTTGTTAAGTGGGAACCTGCAAAACCAGCAATACCTGTAATGAGTGCCTTTTTCATCTTCCAACACCAAAGTATTTGAAACCAAGGTCGATGGCTTTTTGTTTATCAAGAGCGTTCCTGCCGTCGATAATGATTGGATTTTTAAGAAGTTTCTTTACGGTTTGGAGGTCTAAGTTTTTAAACTGTGGCCACTCAGTTATCAAAATCAAAGCATCTTTATCTTTTAGGGTTGTTTCGACGTCTTTGCCAAATTCTATTCCTTTAATTACTTTATTTGCGCTTTCCATGGCTTCGGGATCATAGGCTGTTACTTCTGCTCCCAACTCCAATAGATGGCTTATGATCCTGACAGAAGGAGCATCCCTCATATCATCAGTGTTTGGTTTGAACGCGAGTCCAAGAATGGCAAGTTTCTTGCCTTTTAAGCTTTTACCATCCTGTTCCCTACCATCCAGGGCTGTTCTTATTTTATTAACAAATCTTTCCGACTGAGATTTATTTATGGCGTCAACTGAACTTAAGAGATCGAAAGAATAATCAAAATGAGTTGCGATGGAGATAAACGCTGTTACGTCTTTGGGGAGACAGGATCCTCCGTATCCAACTCCTGGATAAAGAAATGACCTACCAATTCTTTTGTCCGCGCCAACTCCCGCCATTACTTTTTCGACATCAGCACCCATTTGTTCGCACAGTATGCTGACCGCGTTGGCAAAAGAAATTTTGGTGGCGAGAATAGAATTGGCACAATATTTAATCATTTGAGCACTTCTCATATCACAAATTATTCGCTCTCCTGGCATTGGGGCATGCAGTTCAAGAAGCATTTTTTGTGCCTTTTTACTATTTGTTCCGATAACTATTCTGTCAGGATGAAGCGTGTCTTCAATTGCGGTTCCTTCTCTCAAAAATTCCGGACACGATGCGAATTCAAATGTTGACTTGGCATGTTTTTTGGCAAGTTGTTCGAGATCGTCTTCAAATCCTATTGGAATTGTGCTTTTGATTGCAAGAAGAGTGTATTTTGATATATTCTTGGCGGCTTCTTCTACTGCTGAGAAAAGATAGGTAAGATCTGCTTCACCTGTTGGCTTTGGTGGAGTACCGACGCAAATTAAAACTATTTGGGATTTTGGTACTGATTCTTTGTAACTAGTGGTAAAGAAAAGTCGTTTTTGTTTTTGGTTTCTTTGAATGTAATCAGAGAGAGACGGTTCAAAAAAAGGTATTTTGCCTTTTTTTAAATCTTCAATTTTTTCTGGAATGACATCTACACAGTAGACTTTGTTTCCGAGTTCACTGAAAACTGCTGCTGTTACTAATCCTACGTATCCTGCTCCTATTATGGTTATTTTCATAATCTAACAATTTTAGCCAAAAGTGTTAACTTTTTCTATGCCTTGCTCCCAATTCGTAACCAAAACTCCTTCTGATTCTATTTTTTCAACATTTAAGCCGCCATTTAACGGTCTTGGGGTTGACCCTTCCTGGGCGAGAGCTTCTTTTAAACTTCCTCTTTCCAGCTCTACTGATTTCCCGGTGTAGTGTGTTAATAATTTTTTGGCAAAATCATATTGGGTTGTAGTTTGGGCACTTGCTAGGTGATATATACCGGCTTTGTTTTTGTTTATAAGTACTTGCAATGCGGGTTCGATGTCTGCAATAAAAGTTGGGGTGATCACTTGATCATCATACATTGGATATAACTTACCTTCCTTTTTAAAGTAATGAAGAGTCCTAAGAACTAGGTCTTCTTTTCCTGTGTCCACACCACTGTATGGATAAGATATCCTGATGATTAGATAACTGTCTGTTTCTAGATTTTCCTGGATTATTTTTTCTGCTTCAATTTTTGTTATCCCGTACCAGGAAACTTTGTCCATGTCCGGTCCTACCGGATCGTCTTCTTTGTAAGGCCCGCTGGTCCCGTCATAGACAAAATCTGTTGAGAAAAAGACTAATTTTTTGTGATATTTCTTGCAAGCGTTCACTGTGTGCTTTACCCCTTCAACATTGATTTTCCAACAAATTCCTTCTTTTTCGCCTCTCTGTTTTTCTGCACCATTAACATCTGTATAGGCAGAAAAAAGGACTGCATGGGTAAAATCTTTAGTTTTGAAAAACTCGTCTACCGATTGTTCGTTTGTTAAGTCGATTGGGTTTTCACCGCTTAGGTCGGCTTTGATCAATTCAACATCTTTTTCACCTTCAAACTGTTCAATTGCCTGTTGGGCAATCATTGAACTTGCACCTATTATTGCGAGTTTCATTTTATTTTTGTTTATATTGTTTTTTGTAATATTTATCAAAATCGTTATTTTTTAATTTCTTCCACCAGTCTGTATTTTGTTTGTACCAGTTAACAGTTTCTTCGAGTCCGCTATCCAAATTGTATTTTTCCCTCCAGCCAAGTTCATTTTTTATCTTGCTTGCATTAATTGCATAGCGCCTATCGTGTGCGGGTCTGTCATCGACGTACTGGATCATATCTTCCGACATTCCAAGTAGCTTAAGAATTTTTTTAATTACTTCTATATTAGGTATGGCACTATCAACTCCCACACAATATGTTTCTCCTACCTTGCCTTTTTCGAGTACTAACTCAATTGCGCTTGAATGGTCGTCTACATATAACCAATCTCTCGTGTGGCGGCCATCTCCGTATACGGGAACTTTTTTACCTTCAAGTAGGTTTGTTATTGCCAGAGAAATCAATTTTTCAGGATACTGATACGGGCCAAAATTATTGGAACAGTTAGTAATTGTTATTGGCAGGCCATAGGTTTTGGCGTACGCTCTTACCAAATGGTCTGATGATGCTTTTGATGCAGCATATGGGCTGGTCGGTTCATACTTTGTATCCTCGTTAAAAACCTCTTGTGAATCTAGGGGTAGGGCTCCAAATACTTCATCTGTTGAGATGTGGTGAAATCTTTTTACTTTTGCCTTAAGAGCAGCATCAAGCAGTACCTGTGTGCCAAGAACGTTTGTTGTCACAAATGGTGCCGGATCAAGAATGGATCTATCAACGTGTGATTCTGCTGCAAAATTAACAACTACATCGACCCCCCCTAGTGCTTTTCCAATTGCCTTCGGATTACCTATATCGCCTTTTATAAATTTGTAGTTGGGGTTTCCTTCCACGTCTTTCAGACTTTCAAGATTACCAGCGTAAGTAAGCTTATCAAAGTTAATTACTTTATCTTCTGGGTGATTTTTAAGCCAATAATGAATAAAATTGGAGCCGATAAATCCGGCGCCGCCTGTTATTAGTATGTTACTCATGAATTGTTTGACTTTTGATTAAATGTATCATATTTTAGCTACTCCGTTTTGCGCTTCTTTCGCTTTTTATAGGCATTTTGAAAAAGCCCATAAAGGCTACAGAAGTTAAAATCCGGCTCCGCCTGTTACAAGAAGCTGCATGTTAAAAAGTGGTGAGTTCCTTTTCCTCTTTATCTCCCAGGTTTTTCTTTGCCCAGTAAGCACCTGTTTTATAAAGACTATCAAATGTTCCTGCGTCGTTCCAGAATCCTGTGAGCTTTGACCATCTTAGGGATCCTTCCTTTATATATATATTGTTTACGTCTGTTATTTCCAGCTGTCCTCTTTCTGAAGGTTCTATTTGGCTTATGTGATGAAAAACTTCTGCATCGTAGATATAAAGCCCGGTTACTGCCAATTTGCTTTTGGGGTTTTTTGGCTTTTCGATTATTTGTTTTACTTTCGTTTTATCATTCGGATCAAGTTCGGCCACACCAAAACGTGATGGATCCGGTACTTCTCTTAAGAAGAGCATCGCACCATCTTTGAATTGCTCTACTTCTTTTGAGATATCAGCATCCGTACAGTTGTCGCCAAGAATTGCTGTAATTGGTTCGTGGTCCGCAAAATCTTGCGCTAGATTTAGTGCGTCTGCAATTCCTCCATCTCCGGAATTTTGATACGCATATTCTAAGTGTTTAATACCAAAATCTTTCCCGTTTTGTAAAACGCGAATAAAGTCACCTGCGTGTGGACCTCCGATAACAACAAGGATTTCGTCGATTCCAGCATTGACCAATGTTTGGATTGGGTAGTAAATCATTGGTTTATCGAAAATAGGGAGTAAATGCTTATTTGTTGCGTGAGTTAGGGGATAAAGACGAGTACCGAGGCCACCTGCTAGAATTACGCCTTTCATATACCCAATTATAGTCAATTTATGGGTGAAACTACAACAATTCAGCCGTGATTATAAGCCTGTTGATTGTTGTACCGGCTGGAGTACAGGTCATAAGAGTTAGCGTTTTTTTATTACCATTACTCTGCAAATAAGATACCTCGCTTGGGCTTACAACCTTTTTGTCTGTAACTTTGTAGGTATATTTTTGACCCTTATAAAAAAGCTGTATTTCGTCTCCTGTTTCTAATTTGCTGAGTAGATAGAAAATAGAATTATAACGTGTCGCCTCCCAGAAATTGACCGATGAATGAGAGAATAGGAACGTATTACCCTCTGGAACATCAGGAAGAGCCGTGCCTTTTGCGTGGGCAACGCCCATTGTCAAAGCGTTTTGGTATTTTGACTCATCATTTGGATCTACATTGGCAATAACTTTTGCATTTGCGCCTATTTTAGGAATTATTATTCCGAAGTTTTCATCTATAGGTTTAATTTCCTGGTTTATATTATTGCTATTTTTCTCCAGCTGATATTTTGTTTCAATTTTTATTACTGGTAGGAACGTACCTATAAGTACTGCTGCGCCAAGCAGAACAAAGAATAATCCTGAGATTATTAAAAGGGATGATATTTTTTTCACACCTGATCAGGCTTATTGTGAATAACGAAGAAGTATACCCCCATCAAAATTACCAACACTCCTATGCCAAGACCAATATTGAGTGCCGAGAATAATTTGGTTGGCTTCTCTGGTACACCTGTTTGAGGGGAGGGGCTTGGGCTTGTGTCTGTCATGCTTGTTGAAGTTGCTTCCACTTGTCCCTCTTCTCCTGTTTTATCTCCAAGTACCGAGCCACTTGATGACTTTACTTGGCTTTGTGTGCTTGAAATAGGAATCGCGCCCTGATTCGTTTTATTTGTGGACGATGGTGAGTTTGTAGTGTTTGTGGTCGTTGTTGTCGTTGTCGTATTTGTTGTCGTCGTCCCACTATCCCCAACTGTACTCGAACCGTTTCCAAAAGAATCAAATGCACGTACTACGAAATAATACGATTTGCTACAGTCTGGTGAGGATACGTCTGTCTGTCCATCGGTATTTGAGGTGATTGATACTGTTGATACTCGGGTGCCTGAGTCTGCACTAAATGAGGTATTTTCACTTCTATAAACTTCCACTTTTACTGTTTTCCCGCTGTCGTCTGCTGTTTTAAATTTAATTCTGTAGATACAATCTGAAGGCTTTTCTTTGCTGTAGTTTGTAGGCGTTCCTGGTCCGGTTGTATTGTTAAAGTCTACAGACACTATATTGCTAGTGGTACCATTTGCCATTGCATAGAACTGATATGTTCCAGATGTATTCAGGACGCCTGAATCTACTGAACAGTTACCTGTATTTCCACCGGATAGTGCAATTGCTATGTCTGCGCCAAACTGGGTGAAGGCACCGTCTGATGGGCCTTTTTTGAAACATTTTACCGTTACGTTGTTATTTTGAGTGTCCAGTGTTACAAAATTAATATTAAAAGAGCTTTGATTTGTAGGACTAGCTGGTTGTTCCAGCTGAATGCTTGTTGCTGCGTGTGCTGCCACTGCAAATGACAACGAAAGGATGGTTGCAATTGTAATTTTTGCTATGTTCTTAAACATTTTTTCTCCTCATTTTTATACCAACTATGATCATCGCCGTTCCGAAAATGAGAACTAGCGCTGCGAGTATTGTCCATATTGTTGATGCGCCTGTTCCCGGCAGACTCGTTGATGCACCGAGAACTTGACTTGTTGATGCGCCTAACACATTGTTTTGAATATTCACGGAAGCGCTATTCTGACTACTCGTGACAACATTTGCTTCAGTTCCCACAAAGTTTGTGTCCAAAACACCTGGCGCTACTGCCTGTGCCAGAACAGTCGATGAATCCGGGGCTGTTCCCTGTCCCCATGCCACATCTTTGTAAAGACCAGGTTGTTGGTTGGCGTTTACAGATGCAAGAAGAGTCAAAACTACGACATCTCCGACATTCAACCCACCAAGTGACCAAGTTCCTGGCGATGCATATGTTGGTTCGGAAACAGGGAAGTCACTTCCATTTTTTGTTGCTGACCAAGAACCGGATTGATATTTAATTCCTTCTGGAAGAAGATCAACTACCTTTACGTCTGTTGCTGAATTGTCTTCAACGGTTAAGGTGATTGTGTAGGTAATAGCATCCCCTGGCGCAACTGTTGTTCCCAGCTTATTGTTGGTTTTGGAAATGGTAATTTCGGGTGCGATATGACGGTTTCCAAAATTAATATTATCCACAGATGTTTCATTTTCCCCAAATGTTACTTGATGACACAAAACACCATCCTGAACGTTTTTGGGATAGGTTTGTTCCCATCCATCTTGCATGACTTCGCAAATAGTATATGTGCCTGGATTAATAACTAAGGTGTAATTACCATTTTCATCTGTTGTTGCTGACGGTTCTCCCTGATCAAATTCTCCATTTTGGTTAAGGTCGACAAATATTGTCCAATTGGCAAGACCAGCTTCACAAATGAAGGGTAAATCGCCAACGACTGGGATGTCGTCAAGAGAGATGTGTGTCAGTGGGATTTCAAAGTCTGATATACACCTTTGGCCATTACCGTTTACGTCGTTCCATTTATATCCATTGACAGTACCTTTTTGTTTATTTGTGCAAGTAACAGTTACAGTGTCTCCGCTGTCTAGTGTCACTTGTTCTCCTGACTCTACCGGAGTACCGACGCTTTCGTTGTCGTATTGAGCAGTACAGCCGTCAAATGAATAGTTGTTGCTGCCTAAAACTTCATTAACGTTGTATGTTCCGGGATCGACTGTGATTGGGTCTGTAGATTGGCCATCGGTTAGCGAAAACGAACCGCCACTAATAATCTCTTCACTTTGGCGAATATTAAAATCGAACTGTGTACTTGTATCCTCAACATCACCTCCGGTTGGATTGACTACTTCTTTTGTAACTACTATGTGCGCTTTTTGATAATTACCAAAATCGGCAGTGTAAGACCCGGCTTCTGTAATTACTACGGTTTGGCAGTTTGTTTTTGGCTGACTTACGTTCCAACCATCTTGTTGGACTTCACAGATTGTATAGGTTCCTGGTGATAGGTTGGTAAATGAATAACCGTTTCCACTTGTAATAGTTGATGTTTCACCTTGGTCTAAAGTACCGTTACCATTTGAGTCTATAAAAATAGTCCAACCGGAAAGATTTTCTTCGCCATCATTTTTTTCACCGTTGGCATTTTCATCTAAAAACTTGACACCTGTTATCGTGCTTCCACTATTGCCGCCCCTTGGACTCGGCGACGCTGAAGGAGAATTGCTTGGATTATTAGAAGGTGAAGGATTGGGGCTTGGAATGTTGCATTGATTATTCCAAATATCCTGTCCTTCCGGCCAATTTAAGCCTGGATAATTGAAATCCCCACTAATGTAGGGCGGAATAATATCTCCCCAATTGTCGGCAGGGTATAGAGGCCCCGTATGGTTTAGGTGGCCACCAGTTAGTGATCCGTCATTTTTAATGTTTGGAGATTCCTGAACATACGGATTTGAATTTGAAGCGGTTGCGTGACAAATTGTTACTGAATCTGAGTCTGGTGATGGACTCACAGATGGCGATGGGGAACTCGGATTGTCGGATGGTGAAGGACTTTCACTCGGTTGGTCTGAAGGTGATGGGCTGGGTGCAGCTTGTGCTAACACCTTTCCAGCCGGAGCCAGAAGTTGAAATACCATTAGAAAACAAGCCAGGATGGGCAAAAAGTTTTTTGGCATGCGCGTTAAAAACCGCGTTTTAATTTTCATCAATTTAGTTGCAGGCTAAAGCAGAATTAGAGGTGTAATTCTATTATTAGTAAATGGGAACAAAAGTCAAGTAATAGGAATGGGCAAGATGAAGAAATTTAGTTAGAGTTCCAGGCTACATTGAAAGAGCTTCCGCCATTTGAAAGATCGGACGGGGTCGCTTTGGGGGTACCAGATTCGTTAGTCATAGTTATCTTATCATTTTGCCAAGTTGAATCGTTGATTGATCCAGTGTGCCCATTGATCGTGGCATTGGCATTGCTGAATGATATCGTACCAAAGTTTGAAAGTGGCAAAACGCCGCCAGACCATGGTGCTTCCATTATCCATTCTGCAGATTGGCGTTGGGCTTTGGCTTTCTGATTAGTTATAAAAGTTTGGCCAGTTGTGGTGTTAGTTAAAGTTAGGCGAAATTGATTATTGGCAACGTATTTGACCTCTGCGCTGATATTGTCCCCTGCCTTAACTGGTAAATTTACTCTAAAACTTGGTTTTGGATAAATCTCGTACCAAGCTGAATAGACGGGTTTTCCGCCAATGCAGTCGTGTTCCGTACCTGTCTGCTCGACGGAGTTATCACTATATCCATCTATACCAACCCATGCGGAGGAATAAGTATTTGTACTTGTACATGTGACAGCAGGGACAACCCAACTTCCTTTAACGTCGCTAATTGCATTATTTTGCGGGCTGGAAAGACTGGTCTGCGCGGCGTAACCTGACCAGTTGGTAGAAGTGCCATTTTTCAGCCGGATTCTTGGAGCAAAACTTTTTACTTCTGTATCGTTTTGGTTAAGCTCGGGGTCGATTGCCCCGTCTACGTCAGTGTTGTCTAAGTCCTTTTGCGCATTTGTTAAGTCGCTGTCACTTTTTATTGACTGGTCTGCTGTGTTACTTTGGGCTGGTAAATTGGGGTGTGATAGGAGATTGGCGTTTTTGTTTTTTAGAAGGAGAAAACCTGCAACTGCAAGAATGGCAATGACTATTAATATAACAATTAAGGCTGATCCCTTTTGAATTTGTTTCATAGTTTATTGACTCGGCGACGCCTCCTGTGTGCTTGGTTTCTCTCCACTTTGTGAATGGACTGCGACAATGAGATTTCTAATTGAGGTTCGATAGTTTTTTAGAGCACTTTTGGTAAGCTGCATATCTTCTCTGAATTGTGTGAGCTGGGTTTTTGGATTGCCCGAACAGCTAAAATTATTTGCATCGTTTTGGGCTTTTGTCAAAGCAGTAGAAGCTGCGGTTTTCTTGGTTTGAATATCGGCAACTAATGCGTCGTAATTTGGAACAGTTTTGCCACCCGGAACTACCTTTGTAGTGTAATAATTTTCAACGCGATTTGCTATTGCATCAAATTTTGTCTCCATGTTTTGTGCAAGCTGGGTTAGATGCATTGACCTGTTTTTAATGGCAGCTTCTTTTGCCTGACAGGAACGTAGGGCTCCTGATTGGGTAGATAGGTTTGGGTTTGCTACAGGATTATTGGGCTTATCGACTGCCAGAGCCGGTGCTGTGAAAAGAGAAAAAATCGTGAGTGCTGTGAAAATATAATTAAGAATCTTCATTGGGTAAAATTAATTATATCACGGGTTGCAATTTTGTAAAAATATGTTTTTGTGCTTAAGAAACTTTGGTCGCAATAATTACAAATCTGGCAGAATCCAGAAATCCGCTGCAGGTGTAAAGTGTTAGCGTTGATTCTTTTGTGCTGTTGAGAATATCAACCTCGGAAGGGTCGATTTCTTTTCTTTGGGACACCTGATATTTTATATAGTTGCCATCGTGGGTTACTACGTATAGATAGTCGCCTTCATGGACTTTCCATAAACCGCCTAATATACCTGCAATATTGTGCCCGTAAATTACAGTGTTGCCATTGCCTGGCAGTGCCGAGTCTGTATAGTAAGAAACGCCGGTTTGAGATGTAACCCAGTGGTCACCACTTACATAGCCGTCTGAAACCGGTAGAATTTCTGACATTTGAGGAATATAAATTCTGGTTGGCTTTTGAAGATTATCTTGAACTGTTTGAGTATTTTGGGTGATAGATTTTGTATGCCAATCGACATTTCTTAGGGAGGAGAAGACCAGAATTGAGGCGCCAGCAGATATTAAAAGCAGGCTCGTTATTAATTTTAGTGGAAAATTTAGGCTCTTTTGTTTTTTCTTAGAGCGCTTTGGGCTTGCCATAAACCAGCGAGTATTGATCCGGAACCGATTAAGAAGTAAAGCGCAGAATCAGCAACACCTGTTGCTCCCAGTACCTGTGGCGTCGGCTGGCTAGTATTGTTTGAGCTTCCACCTTCCGGGTGACAGTTTACGCTGCAACCAGAACTACCTCCACCGATTGCAGGAGGTGTTGAATCTGGTGTTGGTGATGGCGAAACAGAAGGGCTTGGAGACACTGACGGTGATGGGCTAACTCTTGGGCTTGGAGACACTGACGGTGATGGGCTTGGCGAAGGTGCGCCTGGAATATTACAATTATTAGCTAATATAGCTTGGCCTTGGGGCCAATTCATACCAGGATAAACGAAGGCTCCATTGGTGTAGGGAGGAATTATATCTCCCCAATTTGCAGCTGGAAATAAAGGTCCGGTGTGGTTTAAGTGGCCACCAGCTAGCGATCCGTCGTTTTGAATGTTTGGCGACTCTATTGTATATGGATTCGAGTTTGAGCTGGTAGCATGACAGATTGTGACTGATGGTGGCGGGGTTGCAAGCACTGACGATTTGAGGCCCAGAACAGCAGAAAATACCAGGAATAGTCCTGTTAAGATGGGCAGGAAGAATTTGAAGTTCTTCCAATTCATAATTTATGGCAGATATACTAAGGCAGTAGAAAGATATAATTAATTACTAATGAAGCAGTATAAAGATCTAGAGCGCGAATGATATAGGAAAAGTTATGGGTTGTCAAGTGGCCAAAATTAAGACTAATTACTGTTTCAGCTTCCAAATTTCAGGGTCTTCGCCTCCTAATCTCCAAAAGCTAATCTTTTGGACATCGTAATTGCTTGCAATGTAGAGTATTCGAAGCACACTTGTCTTATCTGTAAACCAAACGGTGTGTTTGTCCAGCAACTGTCTGTAATTCCCTACTAATTCTTCGCTTGCAGTGTCGCGGACATAGGTTCCGCCGTTTTTTTGTATCCTATCAATTGCATCAGTAAATTGTACAGATTCTGTTTTACTTCCCCAATCGTATCCATATAAAGGAATACCTAATACTATTTTATTTGGTGGGATGACCTTAACGGCGTAGTCCAATACTGTTTCGAGATCATCAAGTGGTGTCAAAGACCCTGGATCAGACTGGTCATAGTGGAAATCGTACGCCATTATTCTAACTTCATCTGCATATTTGCTTAATTCGGTCCAGTTTTCTCCTTTGGTATCACCAATTTTTACATCGTCTTCGGTTTTTGCCTGAACAGAAACAGAGAGTAGAAGATTATTCTTGTGAAGTTGCTCACTCAAATCTTTTATAAATTCTGTGAAAAGCAGTTCTTCGTCCTTGTTTTTTAATTCCCAGTCTATATCCCAACCAATAAAGCCTTGTTCGTTTGCAACATTAGTCAAATTATTTATAAACGCCTGCTGCAAAGATTTATTATTTAAGAGCAGAGACACTCTTTTTGGGTCAAATCCATCTTTTACATCTCCATTTTCGTTATTGATTGTTGGCAAAATAACAATTCCAGAATTAATAGCAACATCTTTAATTTTTTCTTTTTGCTTTGTTGGGTTTTCCTGTAAAGTTCCATTCGGTCCCAAGACGTACCATACAGGGGATATCATCTGCAGCGCTCCGTGCGAATTTTGCAAGGAAGTGATAACACGATCTTCGTCCCACCATGGAACCCAAGCTGCAAAACGTTGATCTTTTACAAAATTGATGTCTGTGATTGGTTCTGTTTTTTCATCTTTGTGATTTTTTTGAGTAGATGTGTACGATTCTAACTTTTGCCTTTGACTATTTCCATATATGTATCGCGCTGAAAAAACACCTGTGAGTAAAAGGATTATTAGTACAATAATTATTGGCCTTTTTTTCAACCAGCTGATCACAATTACGGCAATATGTATTAGAAATACTATGCTCCCTACTGTGGGAATGGGTTGCTGTGACATTGTTAATACCTCGCTGCTTTATACCATGTCATTTTCAGATCGAACGATAGAACAACTTTCATAAAACAGTAGAGAAAAATAAGACTGCTGAGAAAACGTAGGAAGTAGAAAAACGGAATATATAGAAAAATGTGATAGATCTTATTCTTTATTCCAGTATAAATAACGGTAGGAATCATGAAAAGAAAAAAGTCTACTCCTGCCGGTATTGCAAGAATTAATGGATTAATTTTTAATACAAAAGGTATTAAAAATATTAAACTTGCAACAAGTATCCCATTGAACAATCCTTCCAGTGCAATAAGTCCTACTTCGAAATCGAGCATTTGTCCTCCCCATGGAATGTTGTGTTTAATAAGACATTGCCAAAATCCTGTGTACCATCTATTTAATTGCTTTACATAATCTTTTATGTAGGCCGGGTCTTGTGTAATTACCTTAGACTCACCGTTGTAGACTATTTTGCCTAACTTTTCTCTGTGGATAAGAAAAGTTAAATCCATGTCCTCCGTAAGTGTTCCTGTTGGAATCTGTATTTTTTTAAATATCTCTGATCTATAGACTGTGGAACATCCAGGGCAAATTATTACAGCGTCTTCGATAGACTGAGCATGCTTGTGTATACTTTGTGCAATCTCATATTCCCATACACGATAAGTTGTAATCCAACGATGATTAACACCCATCACCTTTCCAACCACACAGGCGATTTGTTTTTTTGTATCTCTTTTGAGTATTGGCAAGGTGTTTTTTATGAAATCAACACTAATAACAGTATCAGCGTCGATTGGCATTATATAGTTGTATCTGTTGATAAGATTAAAATAATTAAATGCTGCTGACATAGCTTCGGCTTTGCCACCTCGTGTTGAAATAGTTATGACATTTTGCCCCAGTTCAACGATAGCTATATTCGGTGTATTGTCAGTTGATCCGTCGTCAACCACATACACATCTTTTTTAGATACTACTAACAAGGCAGCGTCGATAGTTTTTTGAATCACTTTTGCTTCATTATGTGCTGGAATTAATATTGCGATATTGCGTTTGCTCATGAGTTGTTACTGGGTTGGAGTTATATTTTTTGTTAGATTAGAAGTAGTGGTATTTTTTGGTTTGTTATCAATTTTTAAAACTTGGTTTGGCAAAACTACTGGTAGTTGATCTTTTTCGATCTCTCCGAGAATATCGTGAAGCATTGATGGAGTAATACTATATTCAGTTCCACTACTGTCAATTTGATGAAACATTATAATTAACCATTTGTGCTGTTGCCTGGCTTGGTATATCCAGGATTGTACTGTTGAAAATGGAACGTTAACTCTCATAGTTTGTACGACTAAGTTATATGGATCTTCTACTGGTATAGGGTTAAATCCTGGTTCAGACGTTCGGAAGGAGGAATAATATTTTTCTGCTGTTGTTTTCATCTGCAGGGAATCTACACCGCAAGGGCTGACAAAGTTATCCGAGCCCAACCCCATTCTCTTCAAATCATCCTTTGATCCGCCCAACTCTGATTCCAATGTCTGCTCATTTGCCTCAAACAATCTGCAGTTATGATTTCTCGTATGTGAGGTCATTTCCCATCCGTTTGTCTGTAGTTTTTTAACCTGCGCTACACCCATGTACGGGTCATTTCCAATCAAGTTAGTGGGAACGGCAAGAGCAGCTTTGTATCCAAACTCTTCCAGTATGGGGTAGGCGGTTGTGTATTGAGAATTCCAACCGTCGTCAAACCATAATGTAACGAGGCCTGTGTTATTCCATGTATATTTTGCAATAGTTGGCGGTTTTTCGCCGGTTTGGGCCAGAGCGCCAGAGGCTATTGCTGTATTATTTTTTTCCGCGAGCCACGCGGGTGAACGAAATATACCAATAAGATAATTGGTTGTGAGCCAAACTATGATAATTGGAAGCACTATCCACGTAAGTAGAAATTTCCTTTGTATATGAGAGTGTTTTGTCATGTTAGGATTTTCTTCTAAAGATCATAAATCCGTTGTTTGTATATTCTTTTTCGTAAGTATTCGTCATGGAAGCAAAAATACTACTCCTCATATGCTTTACCATGTCATCTCCCTGTTGACCTTCTGCTTCAATTTCTATGTAATCGAAGTAGCCATCTTTAACTGCGTTGACATAAGCCTCTTCTCCTTCGATCTTATGGTATGAAAACCAGTCAAATGTTGTAGTATTTGTTGGATAATTTTTGTTATATAGCGCAAGAAGAGCCGTACCACCACTCTCTGCTAATACTTTGTCTCCCGGCTGTACTACTTGATTTAAGTGAGAAAGAATATCGGAAGTATTCGCCCAGCGCGAATTGAAACTCTGTGCCTCTTTATAAGAAAAAAACCAGTAGAAACCGATTGCCACAATCAATATGGCATAAGTAAACTTTTGCAGCGGGCTGTTTTTTAATTCTTTTAATATGTAACCCATTCCAATACCTGTAATGGGTGCGACAAAGCAAACAGTTAAAAGAATTTGTTTTTCGAACGTCCAATGTGCCCGTTGCGATACAAGGTGAGGAATCATAACCCAAACAGAACAAAGAGATAGAATTGCGAGTAAATTCCAACGCCTTCTAATTAATGCTGGCGCCCCGATTATCCAAAAAATCCACAAATATTTTGTACTTCTCCAAAACATTTGAAAGAATATCCCATAATCTACTTTTTCCCTGTTTATACTCACTTTTGCATATGCAATTAAGCTGGTGAAATTTGCCAATGTATAAAGTGTAGTGACGATAAAAATTGGAGCAAAAAAGTAGATAAGCCAGAATTTTAAGTACTTCTTACCGTTTTTTGAAGCAACGTAAAAAGAATAGACGACGATAAGTGGCAAATAAAGGAAGATTATAATTTTTGTAAGACAGGACAGCATGATTAAGAAAGATGCATAGAAGTAACATCTTGCTACATTACAATTTTTATTTTGGGCAAGAACTAGTGGTATTAAACCCAGGAACAAGAAATAAAAACTTGGCATGTCGTAGGTTGCGATTCGGCTAACATATAATGCTATTGTCGAGCCACCAACAAGCGCTGCTGCAATAAGACCTGATATATAATCGTATGGATGTTTTTGTTTGGATAAAATTTGTGTAAAAATGTAAATTGCTTCTGTTAAAAGTACTCCGATAATTACGTTTAAAAACCTGCTACCAATTACTCCGCCAATCATGCTTACTACTGCTGTTATAGAAGGATATATGTAAGGTAATCCGGCAAGCCAAGCTGAGGTGTTATATGACCACCAATCACCTTGAAAAATACCTAGTCTTCCTATGACGATATAGGTTGCTTCGTCGTTAAATGATGAATTGTAATTGAGGTTGTAAACCCTAGCTAAAAATGAAAATAATAAAATTACGCAAAGTAGAAAAGAATAAGGATTAACCGCAGAAAATCTTTCGCGGAAAGTGGAGTAAATATTCAAAGCCTTTAGCTTCAGTAATTCCATCAAGTCTGGGCATGAGGCGGTATCTTATCACCATTTGTAATTACTAACAAGTATTATAGGGTTGTAATCTTACTATGGTGAAAATTGTGGCGTTAATTCACTGAGGGCTTGATCTATTGTTTTGACCACTACTCCGCTCTTTTTTATCAAATTTAGCTGCATATCAAACTGCTCTGGCGTTGTTCCCCAAGTAGTTGGATTGGCTTCAATAGAATGATAATCCAGAATCAGCCAACTTTTGTCTTTTTTCGCGTGAGCAATCCAACCGCTTATGTCGGTTGTGGTTGTCGTGTTCATAACACTCATGCTGTAAAGCCTATACTGGTTCCAATTTATTTTTGTGTTGTATCCAACTTCGGCGGTTCTATGTGAACGGTAGTATTGTTTAATTAGTGCAATTACTGAATCGTTATAAGCACCGTAGGGAGTTGCAAAGTCAGTCACAGGCCTGCTAAGCAATGTTTGTAGAGATTGTTGTGACTGAGCTAATTCATATTGAACTTGACTTGTTGATAAGGTGGTTAAATCAGGGTGTGTTACTGTATGTGCTGCTATTTCGTTACCGTTTTGGGACAACATAAGGACATTTTCGGGAAGCATATACCAATCGCCATCGAGCGCTCCTGATATTATGTAAAATGTTCCTTTTAGATCATATTTCTTCATTATAGGCCAACCGTTTGTTAATTGAGTTTTTATGCCATCATCAAAGGTCAATGTGATAATTGGTCTTGTGAAATCACTTGATAACTGCTTGCGGCTGGATTGAGTTTGGTTTATTGTCGGCGATGAATTTGAATCTGTTTGTATTGGAGTCAAGTTGTTTTTTTGATTATTTACTGCATATGACGTTTTAGTCAGGAGAAACTGTAGGGAAAATATGGCACAGATGAGGGCAATTTTTCTAATCATCAGGATGATCGTATTTAATTAAGCTACTAATGCCACTATATTTTTTGTGTTTGCCCCAGTCAACTATCAATCTATATAAAAACAACCCACCGTTAAAAACGATAGGTTGCTTTTGTTAAAATAGAACTATTACTTTCCTCCCTTACCGAACTTAACGTTATTGACAGTCCAGACTGCAGACGGTTCAGATCCCGTTCGCTCTGCAACTATGAATGCATAGTTGTCATTGGCAATCTTTGCGTCAGGATTGGCCGCGACGAATGCTGACCAATTAGCGCGTGGTGTGACTCCGTTTTCGTACATCACACAATTAGGATCATTGATGATGTCTACGAGACCATTCACACCGGGGCAATGGATGCCGTCATGTGCGGCGTCTACGAACAGATAGAAGTCGGTGCTACCGTTCCCATCTGTGTCGATTGGGATGTTGTAGCTAAGATTTCCTGCGGAAGGAACGATCGTCCCACTGTATTGGTATGAGAGTTGGGTGAGACTGGTCACCGACGTACTGTATAGTTTACTCTCGAGTGTGTATACGCCCGCATAGTCTCCATTTGGATTGCTGCTATTTAGGGCAAGCGTTGCCGTGCCCTTTGCACCTTTGGAGTTCAATGTGCATGTCCCACCAAATCCGCCATCTGTCGTACCGTCGAAACATTGGATTTTGTTCTGACCAGGAGCCGTAGATACAGGCGCTGCAAAAGTTGAAGCTGTCATGCTTGCAAGAATAAGCGCACTTGCCGCTGTTCCTGCTAAAATTTTCTTGATTTTCATTATTTTTCACCCCCTCATCTTAAAGAAAAAATAGTATTTATTGTTCTTTGTTGAAAAATGGCTTTTGAGGCCTGAAACATTTTTCAACAATAACTCTTCCATGCATGAATCAACTAGAATTTATGTAAGAAGAATGTAAGGGTCAGTGTTTCTGATTTGAACTTTTATAGTAACTAATTGTTCGTTTGAGTCCTTCTTTTAAATCTATCTTTGCCTTCCAGCCCACTGCTTTGTTGAGTTTTTCACTAGATGCGTAATTTGCCGCAACGTCGCCAGGTCTTTGCCCGAGATCGTCGATTGGCACCTCGTAGCCGACAATATCAAAAATTGTTTTAATCACGTCTTTAACTTTGACCCCTTGTTCCATGCCCAGATTGAAAATATTGAAACCGTTTTGTCCTAATACGTCTATATGAGCCTGAGCTAAATCCTCGATGTAAATAAAATCCCGGGTTTGTTCTCCCTTCCAATAAAGTGGTATCGGTTTTTTGGCGAGCGTTGATGTTATGAAGTTGGGGATGGCGTGGGTCACCGGAGGGTAGAGTTTGCCTGGTCCGTACGGGTTAAAGTAGCGCAAAATAGTAACGTCCATCCCGTAGCAAGCATGAAATGATTGTAGGAATGCTTCAATTGCTGCTTTGGTTGCACCATATGGATTGTCCGGCCTTAGTGGTGCGTCCTCTTTAATTGGTAGCTTGTCCGGGGTTCCATATACACATGCCGAGGATGAAAAAATAATTTTATTTACTTTTGCTTCTCTCATAAAGTTTAAAAACTTTACTGTTCCAAGTACGTTATTTTCGCAATATTTTTCTGGGTTTTTTACAGACTCTGGAACGACAATTAGGCCGGCCATATGAATAACTGCATCCTGACCTTGTAGCGCTTCTTTTGCCTCTTTTTCATTGGAAATATCCCCCTCTACGAGTTTTGCTCTTTTGTCTACATTTTCTTTGTACCCATGGGAAAAATTGTCGATAACTGTAACTTCGTGTCCTGCGTCCAGAAGCATACGGACCACATGACTACCAATAAATCCGGCACCACCGGTTACCAAAACTTTCATGAGATTATTTTATCAGGTTGTTAACTATTGTGTTTCTACATGAGGAAGCTCGACTGTCCTTGCAAATAATCCTTTTTTAATATTTAGACCCCTATTTTGAATAGACTCTGCAATTACTTGAGCTTGTCCCTGAAATGCGCCATACGCGCTTATTGCAACAGCAGACAACAGCGCGTCAAAAGTATTGGCACCGATAAGACCAATTTTTATTGCATCACTCGAAGGAAGTTTAATTTCACCTGTTACCACTCCAGCTACACTACCTACCATAATTGCTGCAGTAGTAGTCAAAAGACCAGTGGCAACGTTTCTATTCTCGTCCCAGTAGTGTATCCAGCGTCCCAGTTGTTCCGGAGTCGCTTGCTCGATAGGAGTTACATCGTTTCTAAAGGTTATTCCGAATATTCCTTTTCTTTCTTGATACATTTAGACAAAAATAACAATTTAATTCGAAAAATGCAAATTCTAGTCGAATTTTGATTTCTCGTATTTAGGGAGAACTATATTTT
>DATIHT010000016.1:0-20872 GCA_035480415.1 Saccharimonadales bacterium (SeqCode)
TATCCACGTTCAATGAGTTCTGCTCTTTCAATGTGGCTGGTTCCATTTGCGGCAAGCGCTGCAATTACCAGTGCGATCCCTGCACGAATATCTGGAGTATCGAGCCTTTGGCCTCTAAGCTTTGACGGACCATAGACTAAAACGCGGTGAGGATCGGCAATTTCGACTTTTGCGCCCATAGAAAGTAGTTTGTCCACAAAAAACATCCGGGATTCGTACATCCAATCGTGAAGAATGGTAACACCTTCTGCTTGTGTTGCCAAAACAATTGTTGGTGCCATCAAATCGGTTGCAAAACCCGGCCAAATGTCGGTTACTATTCTTTCTGTAGCTTTGAGCTTGGTATCCCCGACAATTAACGAGTCGCCTTTGATTTTAAAGTCTACATTGAAAGACTTCAGGACATGCAAGATCATATCCAGATCGTTTTTTACTATTCCCTGAATCTCAACAGTGCCGGGAGTTACCGCTGCAAGAATTGCAAAAGTACCTACCTCTATGTGATCTGCAACTATCGTGTGGGTCGTTGGCTGCAGCTTTTGCACGCCTCTAATTCTTAAAACACTTGTTCCTATTCCTTCGATGTGAGCCCCCATTTTCACCAAAAATTTACACAAATCCACAACGTGCGGCTCTGCTGCTGACCTTTTTATTGTCGTATCACCATCTGCCAAAACCGCAGCCATCAAAACGTTTTCTGTTGCGGTTACAGAAGCTTCCGGAAGAAAAATGTCTGCGCCTTTTAAGTTTTTGGCCGTGCCTTTGTAACAATCTTCCTCTTTTTCTAGTTTTGCACCAAGGGATTCCAGTGCCCGAATGTGGGTTTCAAGCGGACGTCTGCCAATAAGATCGCCACCAGGATAACCCATTTTTACCTCGCCTACTCTGGAGAGCATCGGACCGATTAAAAGAACAGATGCTCTTAGTTTTTCTGTTAAGTGATTTGGGAATTCTGCTTTTTTAATTTCATCTGTTTTGATAGACATTTTAGATTCGTCGAACCTGGCAATTTTGGCACCACAAAGTTCTAAAAGCTGCGCCATGATATCTACATCGGAAATATTTGGGACATTTTCTAAAATACTTGTGCCTTGTGTAAGAAGACACGCAGCCATAATGGGTAATACGGCGTTTTTGTTACCTGCTATTTTTATTTTTCCAGAAAGCTTTGCGTTGCCTTCTATTTCAAAACGAGCCAATGTAGAAAATCTCCTCCTTTAGGTCTATGTCGTATTTTTCCATAACTCTCTCTTTGATGATCTTAATTAATCTTATCACGTCGCTTGCGGTGGCATCTGCGGTATTTAAAATAAAGTTTGCATGATGAGCAGAAATTTCTGCCCCGCCAATTTTTGTTCCTTTTAATCCAAGACTATCTATTATGTAACCGGTAGACGTTGTGCCGTTTGGAGTTTTGAGCCTTTTTGCATCACTTTGGGAAATATTTCTAAATATGCATCCGGAACAGGCGATGCCAATTGGTTGCTCCTGATTTCTTCTTTTGACTCCTTCTACTGCTTTTTGCATAAGAGCTTTTTGGTCTTTTGCGCGCTCGAGTTTGAAAATTGCCTCGAGTACTATTTCTCCTGTCTCTTGTATCCTGGAATGATCATAGGAAAACTCAAAATAATCTGCTTTTACGGTTTTTACTTCTCCTGTTTTTGGGTCAAAAAGTGCTGCTGTGTCTAGTTTTTGCCCAAGAAATTCTCCTTTTTCTACTTCGAAATGGGCGTTGATTTTTAGTCCACCGCCAACTGTACCGGGAACAGAAAGCAAAAATTCTAAACCCTCTAAACCTTGATCCAGTGTGAATCTTGCAAGCTGGTTCATGAGTGTCCCGGATGCTGCCCATACGTGAGCACTTTTGACTCCGGTGCCACTTTTGCCTACATTGCCTTTAATGCTAACGACTTTTGTTCCACTTGCCCGGTTTTTTATAACAAGGCCATCGAAACCTTCGTCCGAAACAAGCACGTTGGCTCCGCCACCCAAAACCGTGCAGGCAATACCAACATTATAAGCAGTCTGCAGAGCTAGCTTTAGGTCTTCTGCCGTTTTTGCCTCGAAAAATAATCTTGCCGGTCCGCCGATTTTAAAGTAAGTGTGTTTTGATAATGGTTCGTTTTCCAAAATCCTCGAGGGATTTAATACGGATTTTATTTTTTCAATATGAGCATTTTCCATATTATTTTGTAACAAGATCGTAGATCTTGTAGCTATTGCCCGCCCCCATTGAACAGACTACATCAAATTCGCCCAGATTCTTTTTTATATATTTGGCACTTTCCTCTATTGTGCCTGTATAGACAGCTTTAAGACCAATTGCTTGGGCAATTTTTTGTGCAAGTTTTTTGTTGTCTCCCTTTTCCCTGGCTGCATAGACATCGCATACTAGTACCTGGTCAACCTTTGAGTTTTGCAAACTTTTTACAAACTCGTCAAAGAAAGTTTCTATTCTGGAAAATGTGTGGGGTTCAAAAACCAAAACTACTCTCTCTTGCTTAAACTTATCCTTGAGTGCGTTTGACGTTGCCAAAACTGTTTTGGGTTGGACCGCATAATCATCGTAGAATATCACGCCTTCAAATTCACCTTTTGCCTCGAGCCTTCTGCCAACCCCTTTGAAATCTTCCAACGATTTCTTTGCGGCTTCTATATCGATATTAAGAAGGCTGGCAACTGTTAACGCTGCGTTGGCATTGTCTTTTCTAAAATTACCGATTATTTGTAGATCCAACGGCCCAAATTCGCCAACATTTACTATTTTTATATCTTCTCTTGACGTTTTTGCCAATTGCTGAACTTCCGGGTCGTTTGGAATTACTAATATTCCATTTGGCTTTATATTGTTTATAAATTTTTGAAAAGATGCCAGTACGTCTTGTTTTGTTTTGAAAAAATCAGGGTGATCCCATCCTACATTGAGAAGAACTGCGATATCCGGATGATAATTTAAAAAGTTGTCGTTGTATTCGTCGGATTCGCACACGTAATACATTGAATTGCCAACTTTAAAGTTGCTTTCCCATGTAGTAACTTTTGCTCCGATTTCGCAGGTTGGGTCCATGTTTGCATCTATTAAAATTTGGGCAACCATAGCCGTAGTTGTCGATTTGCCGTATGCTCCAGCTGCCGTTACAACAAATTTTCCGATTTGAAGATATTTACCCTGGAATTCCTGCCACGTTAAAGTTGGAATGCCCTGTTTTTTTGCCGCTTTAATTTCCTCGTTGTTTGCATCAAATTTTTCGACAGCTGGCGATAAAACAAGCAGGTCGACATTTGTTGCATGATTTTTGCTGTGACCTTTTTCTATTTTGACGTCTAAGTTTTTAACATAGGGCGATTCTGGGTTTATATCGCACCCGCTTACATTGAAACCATAGGCTTTGGCTATGCCGGCAACTGCCGCTGCACCTGCGCCTGCAATTCCCATAATATGAATATTTTTCGCAGCTTTAAGATTGGCCCCAAAAAGTTCTTGTTGGGTATTAATCCCGTGCCACTCTTGTGGATCTTTCAACTTATATGTCGATATTTTTTGACCACCTTTGAGTGCATGTTCGATTAAGTCCAGCAAGTAATATTCATCGCTGATTTCGGATTTTTTGATATTTTTTACATTTTTTTCGAGCCAGTCGCGTTTAAAAACATATAGTCCGTCATTGGTTTCTTTGATTTTTTTCTGCTTTTCTGTTGCATCCCGTTCCTCCACGACTCCTACCACTTTTCCGTTTTTCCTAACTACCCTTCCTAATCCGGTTGGATCATCAGGCTCAAGAGTTACAAAAGTTAAAGTGTTTTCTTCTTTTGTGTGCAATTCTAGTACTTCCTGTATGGTCTCAGGCTTATAAAGTGCACTGTCATCACCGTTTATAACCATAACGTTCTCTACTGATTTTTTTACCTTTGCAAGACCAAGGCGTGTTGCATCGCCGGTGCCGATTTGTTTCTCGTCTAGTGCGTATGTAACGCTTTTGCCCACAGTTTTTATAACGTCTTTTTTTTTGTAGCCAACAACCATAACAATTTGTGCAGGCTGGAGCGCTTTGAGGGTGTCCAGAGTTCTTTGGATGATGGTTTTCCCAGCAATTTCATAGAGTACTTTTGAGATGGTGCCACCCATTCTGGTACCTTTACCCGAAGCTAAGATTATAACTGCGAAATTATTTTTCATCTGCTTTGTTGATTGCTTCTTTTGCTGCTTCAAAATCGCTCCACATATGTTCCGTTCCTCCGATGTTCATGCTCTTTTCGTGACCTTTGCCGAAAATGCCAATGATGTCGCCAGGTTTTGCTTTTTTTGCTGCGAAATTAATTGCTTCCTGACGATTTGGGATAATGAAGTAATCCTTGCCTTCGGATTTACCTTCCATTCCAACTGCAATATCCATGCAAATTTTCTTTGCGTCTTCCATTCGCGGGTCTTCTGCAGTTATGACTGTAATATCTGCAAGTTCTGCTGAAATTTTGCCCATAATTGGCCTTTTTAATTCGTCTCTTTTGCTTGCTGCTCCAAAAACGGCTATCAATTTGGCAGATTTTTTACTGGCAATTGTTGAGCGCAAATGAGTGAGTGCTTCCTTAAGTGCATTTGGAGTGTGCGCAAAATCCACGTAGACCTTATATTTCTGGCCTTCCTGCACCTCTTCCATCCTGCCCTCTACTCCATGGAAGGTTTTAAGAGCTTTTATTATGGTTTGTTTGTCTATTTCTAGCTTTGAGCACACTGCTGCTGCTGCCAGGGCATTTGACAGGTTGTAATCACCTTCAATGCTAAGCGTGATTTTGAAGTTTTTTAAGTTAAATGTTGCCTCTTTTTGCCGTGAATAGGTCGTTATTTCTCCGTCTATGAGCGACTTTATAAAACCAAAAGATTTGTCATCGAGATTTATTATCTTCAGCTGAGAGTTTTTAAGGAGTTTTAGCTTTGATTTGGCATAGTTTTCCCATGTTTTGTGGTAATTTAAGTGTTCATGAGTTATGTTTGTAATCACTCCAGCCTTAAATGAGACAAATGCAAGCCTATTTTGATCTAACCCGTGGGATGTTGCCTCTAAAACAAAGTACTTACTGCCTTCATCTTTGGCTTTTTTAAGGTATTTCTGAACTTGATAGGGGCTTGGCGTTGATACATGGAAACCGGTATCGTACTCATCGTTGCCTATTTTGGCACTAACGGAGGATATCATGGAAACTTTTTTACCTGCCTCCTTTAAGATATGGTAAATCATGTTCACAGTTGTGGTTTTCCCGTCTGTGCCTGTAACGCCAATTACAATAAGTTTTTTTGAAGGACTACTAAAAACAATAGCAGATGCGGCAGCCTGGGCAAGATGATAGTAGTTTTTCAATTTCTGCCACATGTAGTGTTAATTGTACCAATTTCGTGGCCAAAGAAGCTAATTTAAGGCAACAGTTTGATGTTTGAAAGAAACATCTCAAAATCCTGCTTGCATGAGTTTTTCACAGTATCTTCTACATTTTGGCTATAGGACAGAGTAATGTCCGTATAGATACCTTTGTAAACAAAAAGTGCCCTATCGTTGACAACCGGATCCTGCTGACCCTTATGGGGAAAGGTGTAAGTACCTCGATAAGCCTTCTGGCCAACAATCTCCACTTCTTGGTGCGATTTTAGAAGAGATTGTCCCCCAAGAGATGTTTCTAAAAATTGCTCGAATGTAGGAGTTCTCCCTAGCTTCGCTGTCACCGCGTTTATATTGCAAAACAGCGAATCTTTTTTGTTGTTATTTTTAAAGTAGCCAATATCTAGGTCGTAGTTTGCATTAGTCTTATAAAGAATCCAATTTTGTGGCACGGGTAATGTAATTGCATCGTTTCTTGTTATTTCTTTCGGGTTCTCTTTTTTAACAAAAAGCTTAAATGCAAAAAACCCAAGTACAACTGCAACAAAAATAGCGAGTAGAATCAGAAGGTTTTTTGAGTTTTTTGGCTTCATATATTCAGCTTACTAAAAATCCACGAAAATTAATACTTTAGCGCTTGAGCAGCCAAAAGCGCCAGATGGATATTTTGGCGTATTTAGGCCGCTGTGGCGGGCTAAATATGTGCTTGGTGGCCATTGATTTGAAAAGAGAAAGATGTGCAATTGTGGTTTTTGTCGCTTGCCCCAACGCATTAATTGAGCAGATCTTTTTTATGTATAAAAAATCAAACTCTACGCAGCTGGGCGGGGCTTACATCCAATCTAGATCAATCCAAAACAAAATGCAAGTGGGGAAAAATGGTGCAAGAGTACCAAGGGTATCAAGAGTATCAAGGTATCGAGAGTTTTTAAAAATAGCCGTACTAATAAGTACTATCCAACCTTTATAGACGAAGAATCGATTTGGTGTTTATTGTTTTTCTTTGGATTTTGCTTTTTGGTAACTGTGGCTTGTGTTTTTCGTGTGTTTTGACCAAGGGTAATCGAATTAAAAAGTTTTTTAATATCCACTTTTACCTTTGCAACAAAAAACAGATAGAATATCTCTAGAATTCCTGCAGTGTTAACTACCAGAAGAGCAATAAACCACATTTTTTGTTCTCTCTTGGCAGCTTGGTATAGTGCAAAGCCTTTCCAGGCAAGCGCCCATGCTGAAATCAAAACGAATATAGCCTGCGTTATAGGGCTTGTCGATTTGCCAATCATTTGTGAAAATTGCGCTATTGGATTCATGGCTGGATTGTAGCAAATAAGGGTACAAAGGTACAGAAGGTACAAAGTTCGATAAAGGTGATAATCAAGTTACCTTGACGGAGGAATTCCCCAGTAATTGAACATTTCTTTTGCTATATCAAAAAACGTCGGTGCTGCTGTTTCGGCACCAAAGATAGAGGCTGAAGGTTCTGTAAAGCGGACTAGCATTACAAACCTGGGATTATTGGCTGGTGCAAATCCAACAAAGCTGGCAATTGTTTTATTTGGGTCGTAGTGGCCGGCTACGGGTATTTGGGCAGTACCGGTTTTCCCGGCTATTCTATAGCCTTTTGGTGCAAAAAACTTAGCTTCACCGTTTTCTACGGCACTGACCATCATTTCGGTCATTTGGGCTGCTGTTTTTTCGGAAATTACACGAGTTGGTTTTTGTTCTACGTTTTCAAGTTGTCCTTTGCTGTTTTCGATCTGAGAAGTAACTTTGGGGTCTATTTCTATTCCGCCATTTGCAATTGCAGAAACTGCCTGAACCATCTGAAGAGGGGTAACCGTTAACCCCTGACCAAACGAGGCTGTTGCCAAATCAATCGGCTTCCAATCTTGTTTTGCCCTAAGTTCTCCAGAGACCTCACCTTGCAGATCGATGCCCGTGGGCTTGGAAAATCCAAATTTTGTAATATAACTATAAAAATTATCAACACCGAGTTTATCTGCGACAAATGTCATGCCTGTGTTGTCTGAATGCACGATAACATCTGTCATTGTCGAATTTGGAAAGTATTTGTTGTCCCAGGTAGAGATCTTATAGCCGGAAATTTCGCGGGGACCGGAGCAAACTGTGCATTTTGTGTTTGGGTCCACAAGACCCAGGTCCAGGGCTGCTGACATTACCAGCACCTTAAACGTAGATCCTGGTTCGTAAGCGTCGATAATTGCCGGATTTTGATAAAGTTTTTCATCATATTCTTCTCTTGTTGTTGGATTGTAGGTCGGATAACTGGCCATGGCTATAATTTTGCCAGTTTTTGGGTCTTCTATAATTACCGTGCCGCTTTTTGCGCCATACTTTTCGACAGCTGCTTTAAGTTTGCCCTCAACCATGAACTGAATAACTCGATCAATTGAAAGATGCAGAGAGGAACCTTTTTCGGGTTCTATTCTTCTATACTTACTAACAAGTATGGGCAGACCCAAAGGATCGGTTTCCTGACCCAGTCTGCCAGGCTTACCCTGAAGTTTCCTTTCATAGTATCCTTCCAGACCAAAGTAACCTGTGTCTTCCCCGAATTGGTTGGAACCCACAAAACCCAAAAGCTGTGCTGCCATTGAGCCTTCGGCGTACAGGCGTTTTTGATCAGGTTCAAAACCGATTGCATCTACTT
Source organism: Saccharimonadales bacterium (SeqCode) (assembly GCA_035480415.1). GTDB lineage: Bacteria > Patescibacteriota > Microgenomatia > Curtissbacterales > GWA2-41-24 > DATIHT01. Next base: position 8,044 of record DATIHT010000016.1, read on the forward strand.
TTTGCCCAACGATTGCGTCTTTTATCATTTGTGGAATTTTTCTGGCAATTTGAACCCACAGCAGGTTCCTGTTTTCCAGCCTGTCTTGAATAGATTGGGCTTTTGCTTTAATTTCTTCGTCTTTATTCTTTTTTTCATCATCTGTGGTTGATGCTTCTTGTGTAGCCTGCCCGACAACGCCTTCGGCGTAAGTCGATGGCGGGCGGGCGTATTTTTCACCAATTAGATATGGAGCTAGCGTCTGGGCGAGTTTTTTTGGGTCCTTTACCTCGTTGGGTTTGGCGTAAAGTAAAAAAGCCTCCTGGTTTGCAACAATCGGAAAACCGTCGCTTGTTATGATTTCTCCTCGGGGTGCGGGAATTTCATCCTGGCTACCCCGATTTTGGGGCTCTATTTTGCCAATAAACTGCCAATAAAAAAGACGAAGAACGATTAAGGCAGCAAACAAGTAAATTATGATTTGGAAAATCTTTATTCTATCCACAAATTATAGTGTAGCAAACTTATGGGGCGATAACTTTTGCCGGTTTGGCGAAACCCTGAGATTGTGCTTCTTTTTGTAGACTGGCAAGTGCAGAATTTTGTGCAATTTGCACTTTAAGCTGAGTATTTTGTGCTTCTATTTGGTCAATCTGTGTGTAAATTTCGGAAATTTTAGGACCATCGGTTGCCAGATTATTGGCAAAAACCAGTTGAGCTCCTATAAGTGAGGCGAAGACAAAACAAAAAACAACTAAAATCTTGACCTTTACACGGCCGATTAGGTTAGTTTCTATTTGTATATTTGGTTGTGCAATTTTGGTTGCACGATATTTTAAGTCAGTGGGCAGCATGACAGTTTAGTTTGTTAGAGCTTAGAGCACAGAGGTTAGTTGTATAAGATTTCTAATCTCTGGTCTCTATCCTCTAAGTTCTAATTTATATTTTTTCCGCTACACGGAGTTTTGCACTGCGTGCGCGCGGATTTTGTTCTATTTCTTCGTTACTTGGACCGATTGGCTTAGGTGTTAAAACCTTAAGTTTTCCTTCTTGCTTGAGGAATCGTTTGACTATTCCATCTTCAAGCGAATGAAAACTTATAATTGCCAACCGGCCACCAATATCTAATGTTTCTACAGTCTGCGGCAAAGCATCTTGTAAGTTTAATAGTTCACTATTTATTACAATTCTTAATGCCTGAAATGTCCTGGTTGCCTCATGGATCCTACTTTTTCTTACACCCCTAAAACTTTTTGGGACTGCATTTTTTATAATCTGTGCGAGTTCCAAGGTCGTCTCAATTGGTTTTATTTGACGGGCGCTGCAAACAGCTTTGCTAATTGCCCGACTAAACTTTTCTTGACCATACGTTTTAAGGATTTCATTTAGCCTCCTTTCCTCAAAATTATTTACAATGTCGTATGCCCTAACGGTTAAGTCGGTATCCATGCGCATATCCAAGGGGCCTTCTTTTTGAAAACTGAAACCTCTTCTTGCCTCGTCTACTTGATGACTCGAAACGCCTAAATCAAAGAGAATCCCCTTCGCTTTTTTGAACCCTGCTTCTTTGGCAACTTCTGCAAGTTTTGCGAAATTACCTCGTTTGACTGTAAGCCCAGTTAAGTTTTTACTATTTAAGTAATCGACTGCCTCCTGATCTCTATCAATTGCCAGCACCCTTGCGCCTCGTTTTGCCAACTCTTCGCTATGACCACCACCTCCTGCTGTTGCATCGATAAACAGATCACCCTTTTGTGGGTTCAAAAAAGCTATTATTTCATGTAAAAGTACACTTTTGTGATAACTCACCTGTCCTCCTCTAATTTATCCATTTGTTCCTGCCAGCTAAACTCTTCCCAAATCTCAAAGTGATCACCCGCACCAATTACGATTGGACTTGTGATACGTGCGTACTCCAATAAGTCATTAGGAATAACAAACCTACCTTGATTATCGAATTGGACAAGCCTAGCTGAGGCGAAAAAGAATCGGCGAGTATCGCGTGCGCCTCTATTGGTAATAGGCTCATTAAGTTGTTTTTCGGATTCTTTTTGCCAAGCATCTTTGTCGAATCCAAAGATACAACGCTCAAAGCCGTATGTAAGTATGACTTCATTTATCGCAAGATAGCTTCTAATTTTTTTAGGTAAAGCAATTCTTCGAGTATTTTTATCGAAAGAAGGTCTATAGCTGCCCAGATACATTTAACACTCTCCATTTGTGGGAGAGTTCCCTTACAACCTCGTTTTGTCTTATGAAAGACTTCTATTTACTCCCGGGCAGCACGTTTCAGAGTGTTTCAGGAGTGGTAGATGTTGATATTCACCATTTATCACCATCTAAATCAGCACTTCGTCTGTTATAAATGTTGATTATCGGTTTCACCAATAATCACCATCTATAACCATTTTTCACCATTTGCGGTCCGCTGTCAAGTGGTGAATATAGGACAAAATAGGCACAGATGCGTATATGTGAAAACTTTAAAGCGTGATACTGAAGATAACAAGGGCAAGTATTACCATAATGGCAATAAGAAGACCGCCAATAACTGCTATTTGCTTTTGGAGGTCGTTCATATTTTAAGTGTAGCAAGTGTCATATGTCAGGTGTCAAGAAATTAGACGGTTGGCGTGTGGGCATAAGGAGTTTTTTTATACTCCGCATCGTAGGAGCTCATGTCAAACGGATTGTTGTAGTCCAGGCAACCAGTGCAGTGGGAGGTGCGCATCTGTTCAAGGCTCATTCCCAGAGACCTTGCCATTCCTCTTAGGCTTAAGTAATGGAGAGACGGAACTTTTAGTTGTTTTCTTATTTCTTCTTCTGTTTTTACGACGAATTTTCCATCAATCTCTTTTACTGCCCCTAATTCTGTCCTGGAGCCGATATTAACACCAAGGAAACAAGGATGAATAAATCTGGGCGCAAGAAACCTGCAATGAACTTCTTTTACTCCAAGGCTTAATAAGTGTTGAACCAAAATTTTGAAAGTGTTAAGGCGAACGGCTGTGTCGTCTACCAGATATATAGATTTGCCAATAATTGAAGGCGAGACGAAAAATTTCTTCTCTATATGTTTGTTTCTCAAATATGGATCGTCTTCTATAAAAGTTCTTTTGGCATAATCGTATCTTTCTTTAACTAAACCTCTTTTATATCTTAGATTTGGATTTACACCTGGTTTACCTCTTAGTGATTCAAAAAAAGCATAAGCTCCAGGTCTTGCTGTGTCCGGAACAGCAATAACAAAGTCGACTTTTGAAAGTAGTTTTGCCTCTTCGTCGCCTTTTGCGATTCGAGCTGCTTCTTCAAGTGCCAATTGCTCCCCCAGGCTTTCTCTGTTGTCGCCTACAGGACCGTCCCAGGAAGATGTTTCGTGAGAAAAGTAAAGTTTTTCAAAAACACAAAAGCTTTCCTTTTGGGATCTGGTAAATTGGGAAATTTGCACCCCATTTTCGTCTGCAATCAATAGCTGGCCGGGCTTTAGTTTTTCGCTGTGATCTATGCTTATTCTGTCCAGTGCACAAGTTTCGGAGGCGACAAAAACGTGACCATTGTCCTGAGACCAAACCAACGGACGAACTCCCCATGGGTCGCGGACTGCCATTAGCTTGTCGTCATCGGTCACCATTACCAGAGAATAAGCGCCTTTAACATCTGCCAGTGCATTTGAGATTTTTTGCTTCCAGTTTACGCCTGGTGCCATGACAATTAACCAGGCCAGAATTTCGGAATCCGAATCGGATTCAAATTCTATTCCAAATTTTTTAAGCTTCTTATAAAGATTTTCCAAATCTACAAGGCTGCCGTTGTGACCAAGCGCCAAACCCCAGCCGTTTTTTTGGGCGTAAAATGGCCCACAGTCGCAATTTCTACGTTGTTTTCCGGCAGTGGGGTACCTTAAATGTGCGGTTGCAATCTCGCCGCGAAGCGAATGTTCGTCTATTACTTCTGTGGAATGGAAAATTTCATTAAAGGCCCTTGCTTCTTTGTGGACCTTCATTACCTTGCCGCGGGATTTAACTGCCAAACCCCCGCCGCTTTGACCGCGGTGTTGCAGGGCTTTGCCCATCTCAATTGTCACACCGGAAACGTCTGTGCCTGGGGCTGCATAAGATCCTGCGAGTCCGCAGTGGTCGTACGGTTTGTCTGGAAACTCAAAATCTGGTTGATATTTCACCAAGTATTTTAAGAGGAGCTGACTGGTCCTCTTGATGTTCTTAATTTTAGCACATGAGATGGTTATTGCGAATATCTTAAACTGTAATATTGTACAATTGCTTCCCAATGGCTGGACCTGAAATTGAAGTCTTAGAAACTTTTTCCGGAATTTTAAGATTTAAAGGCTTTAATCTTGAAAAACTAAAGCAAGGCATGATGAATGCCTCTGGAAACATAAATGCTGAACAAGTGGACTTGCTATGGGCAGCTTCAAGTAAGGCAGATGTAGATTCGCTGATAGAAAGCTGTTCTCTGGGACCATCGAGTTGGATTGTGGATATTGCGTGCGGCCGTGGCAGGCATGTTCTAGAATTTTTAAAACGCGGATACCACAATGTAGTGGGTGTAGACGTTAATGGAAATCAAACCTTACAAGCAAAAGCCAGCGCTGACAAGCTCTCACTGAACACTAATTTAATTCGGGGTGATTATTACTCATTGCCATTGCAACCTCATTTTGATTTTGCGTACACAATGATATCTGCCTATTCAAGCTTCTTTGTTTCAGGTCAACAAGAGATAAAAATGAGGGCTAGGATTGGCGAGATTTCCAGGATTCTTGTACCAAACGGGAAATTTGCCGCAGACTTTATGGACCTGAGTAAACTCAAGTCTAGCTACGAGGAGTATGCGGAGTTGGTAGAACCCAATGTATGGGAATCAGTAAATGACTCTGACAATGGCAACAAAACAACTACGAGAAGATTGGATCTAAATTCTAGAATTGAGCTGACAACTATGCGATGGATGCAAGATGGCCAAAATGTTGAGTTAGAAACAGAAAGAAGAATTAAAACTCTTGATGAGCAGGTTGAGTTTCTGAGGTCAGTTGGATTAAAAGTTGTTGGAACTGTTACTCCGAGGGTTCAGCTGTCAGACGATAGATCAATCATTATTGCAACACGTTTTTAAATTATCAAAAATACTTAATTATTTTCCTCAAGGGGGAGCAGACTGGTCCTCTTGATGGTTTTAATTTTAGCACAACATCTTACTTGTTTGCGATATAACCTTATTTTTGTGGAAAAATACTAAAAAAATTGGTGATTCCAATTTTATTATTCTGCGGAGGCGAATAGGGTCTGACCATTTACCTTAATTGCAACGAATACTTCGCTGTCGGGTTTTGGATTTGGTGAAATCCTTGACATATTTCCCCTTTTACCCTGATTCCAGAGGTCAATCTGAGGTTTGGCAAGTTTTTTCATATTTGCTGTTAATTCCGATTGCTTTTTACTTTTCATAAGCTCTAACACTATTCTACTTGCTGCAATGCCAATATCTTCAAATGTCAGCCCCGGATCAGCATCAAAAGCTAATAAGCGGTCTCCGTCTAGGGTTCCTGTTATGGCGATTGGAGTTTTTTTGTCACCTTGTTCTGTGTACAAGATATCGCTGGAAAGAATAAATGTTACAGAGTTGCCAGAAATTACTATCGTTTCAAATCCTAATTTTCTTGCTTCTCTTTGCGAGGCGTCTCCCTGGTTGAGTGCGGCCGTCCAAATGTAAGTTTTTCCGCTTGTATCCTCTTCCAGATTTTTCTGTATAGCTGAAATTTCTGCCAAAGCCTTGTCCGAGTCAAAAAGAAACTTTTGAGAGTTCACCCCTCGTAGATAGCTGGAAATATCCTGATCTGGAAGAGTTGCTACGTCTCCTACGAAATCATAAGGAAAGACCGCGGTTGCTTCTTTTTGATTTTGAGGAGTGCTTGGTTCAACTTTCGTAATGACAGGTGTCGGTTCTTCTTGTTTTTGGGCTTCAGGCTCAGGCACTTTCGACGTGTACGTTGGAAAAAGATCAAGAGTTCTTGTCCCTCTTGTCAATCTGAGTGCCCCGCTTGTTGTCTGCCACACTCTACCTGGCTGTCTGTCTAGAAGAACTTCCTTTATGTCCTCTCCAATGTTCATTTTTGAAACATGAGCCTCATATGCACCTCTGAGTGCTGGTACTTTATTTGCAAGGAAGATAAGTACAGACATAAAAGATACTTTACTGTGTGGCTCTTTTATTCTTTGACTGACACTTTCGAGGTATTTTTCTAATTCTTCTGGTTTTACAAGCTCTGCTGCTTTTTCTAAATATGCCAAAACTGGAGACGGGAGTTCCTTTCGGGGGACTGAAAGCCCTGGTGCTTCAACATTTGTTTCAAGTAATTCTTTTAATTCTGGGTGCCTTTTGTTAAATGCTTCATTTACAAAAAAATAATTTCTCCATACATACCCTGCCATAAAAGCAAGGGCATCAGGATCTGCAAGTTCTACGCCTGTATCTGTTTGTTTTTCGAAATGGACACTGTTTAGTTCTATGGCAGCACAAAGATGGTTAAAAACATTTTTGGCTTGGATATCTGGAAGAGTGGCAATTGTATCGTTTATCGTTGACCAGTCCCAACCATATTTTATCCTTTCCCAAGCATCATAATTTTCCGCGACCAACACATCATCTGTAGCCTCACTATCTCTTTTAATTTCAGGATACGACTGTGTTAATGTATCAACTTTACCTTGCCCATTGCCAGACATTTTAGTAGAGACTGTAGCTCTCACGAGGGAATTAACACTTGAGAATCTTGCAAATGTAGGAGTATCTGAGGATTGAAGATTTTTTATTACTTCTGTAAGTTGTCGAAGCTTCATGTCTACTGTTTCCTTTACATCTTCTGGCACAGGTAAAAAATCCTTTACCTTCATATCATCTGGAATTCTCATGGCGTTCCCATAGACTCCGTATGTTAGACTCATCGTCGTCAGCCAAGGAGCCAGCTGTGCACTACCTAAAAATTCCGTATCTATTTGAGGTTTTTCGATTTCTTCTTTTAGAATGTCCCATGGCTCTTGCACTGTTCCTCCCACCCTCATTAGAGTGTAAAAAATGCGTCTGAGATGACTATTTTTCTTAGACATTTCAGTCAACAGATCGCTTACGAAAGTTGGTGAGCGGAAATCAATAACATCACCTGCTGCATATGAGTGAACTGCTGAGGTGAGCTCTTCTGGAGGGAGATGTATCCAAGATCTTGAACTGCGTGAAAGTGTATAATCGCTTCCTATCCTGTCCTGAACATTAAAATTTTCTTGGGGCATAATGGTTATTTGACAGGTTGGCCCTGAGCGGCTTTTTCCATTTCCTGCTTCTCAACTTCAGTTTTAATCATACCTTCCAGATCACCAAGAAGTTTACCTGTTAATGCCTGGTTTCTTAAAACACTCCTAAGATATTTTGCGAGAGTGTATTCTGTTCTTGTAATGAAAACCTTGTCGCCGTCGCGCCTCTCAGGTTTTATAAGTCTTCTGTCAATACAATCTTTTAAGAAATCGTACATTGAACCTTTTATTCCTGAAAGCGGAGACCCATCTATTCTGACTGCACTCATTGCTTCTGCTGTTATGTCCCTTAGGTTTTCTGCTATTTTGGGATCTTTTCTTTCAAGTTGCGATTTTGGCATTGACTGTCCTTTCTCCTGATGGGTGTTTGGAAGATCCTGTGCAAATGCTGATGCTGTAAAAGAAGCTAATTCTTCATCTTGATCTTGCTCGTCGGTCTGCGTTTCTGCTACATCTTCTCCCACTCCAGATGAAATTGCGTTTTCTACTTGGGCAGCAGGCGCTGATGCAGGTTCTGGTAGTTCAGATTGATCTTGTTGTGCTGGTGCTTTGGATGCTTGGTCTTCTTCGATTGCCAGTTCCTCAAGAGAGTGGGTAATTAGCTCTTCCGTCGGCTCACCGGTTTTGATGACTTTTGTGAGAATTCTTAGGAAATTGTTTAAGTCAACAGAGTGAATAGGTATGTAGTCTACGACTAAACCATAATCTCTGAGGTCCACTTCCGAGTTTCCATGTAAGAAGTAGGAAATATCATATCCTCTTTTCAAATTAATTCTTTTTGCTGGTATTTCTGGCTTCTGCTCTTGCAGTGCTTTGGACACAACTGACACGTTGGTTTTATTGGCGTTTTCAAAAGTAGCCCCTAGCAAATCTGGACTAAAGCTTATTAGCTGTCTTTTGAAAGATTCAATGTTTGGTATTGTGCTTTGCCATAATTTATACTCCAATACATTGATAACATCAATTGTTGATTCTTCTACTTTTAAAATTAGTCCGTCTGGGGTTGGTACTTCAATTCCTAAGGTCATACCAAAATTACTGTCAAAGTTTTGTCTACCCGGATTCATGGCGATAAATAATTTACTTACCTCAAGTGGAGAGAGTACGATCAATCCATCTGGGGCATGTTCACGTCTAATGTGCTCGTAGGCAAGTTGTTCAAAAACAACTCCGGCTAGAGTTTGGGTGAATTCCCTGACTTGAGCATGATCACGAGAGTCAAAATTTCGAACTGCCTCAAGAATCCGTGCAGAGCCTTCGTCGTCAAGAAAAGCTTGCTCGAGTTCTCTTGTTCTTGCTGGCACCCCTTCCATATGCTGTTTCATTAAGGGATGATACTTAACCCATTTGTAATCAATTGTAAGCTCCGGTTTTTCTCCTTTTTCGACAGGCTTTGGGGGTGACTGGTATGCAGGATCTGTAAATAGTGGATGAGTAATTACCTCTTCTAGGCTTAGGGTTGACATACCAGCTATCGGTTGTGATTCCGGTGTCGTTGTCTTACCGTTTGTTGGTGGAAGAACCCAAATTCTTCTTGAATCGAGCACGTTGGTCCTGGTCCAGTCATATTTCTTGTCCAGCTGTGTTTCTTCTTCCAAAAACTGGAAAAAATCGCCCGGGAAGCTGGAAATTTGATCGACATAAAGCCATGTCATAATTTGTGCTACACTTGAGTCCTGGCTGTCAATTTCATCTAATCTTCCGCCTTCTAAAATTTTCCTGAGTTCCGATATTACTATTTTCCTGTTCGCATCCAAAGATGCTCTGAGTTCTTCTATGTTTTTATAGCCAGTATCTACCATTATCAATTGTTTACAAAGCTCTTTAATTTCCGGTGGAAGAGAAAAGCGTGTGACCGTTTCACCGTTTGAGATAATTTCCGTATTGTCTTTTGCCAGTAGAAGGCCTGCAAAAACTCTACTCTGATCTTTATCAAAACGAATAACTGGAGCGTCTTCAAGCTTTGAAACTTCGTCCTTTGTGCCTTTGGGAACTTCCCCTCTTCCTTTGAACCAGGCACTTAACCTTTGTTGTATTTCCTGGTTTGGGAACCTTGTTCCTGTTTTTCCAGTTACTCTTTCTATCTCGCCCCATGTCTCTAGCTCTTGTGGCGTAGGGTTTTGTTTTTCTCTTATCCTGTAAGCCATAGTTCCAACTGCACCTTTTAGTGCAAAATAGGCATTTTGAGGCAAGTACGGTTTTCCGTTGCCCATTTTTCCTAATTGTGCTTGGATAACTTCCATGTCAACTTGAGGGTCCTGCAGAAACAGGTTGAGAGCTCTTTGGACATTTTCCTTGGGAGGAAGCATTTCTTGCGTTGTTCTTGCAGATGATTCTCTGCCTTTTACAAGCTGAGCTTCAAGAAGCGTTCCTTGCAATTCTCTTCTATGCAGGCCGATTTCTACAGCTTTTTGCGCTCTTTCAAAAGGATCGGTGATGCCTGACAGACTTTTGACGTCTACAGCCGTTTGAGTAAGTGCACTATTTGCCTGTTCAATTGTTAATGGTTTTCCTTCGTTCATATATTATTAAAGGGTTCTGTATTGCTGTTTTCTGGAAGAAACACCTGATAGGAAGTTATTAGTTTTTGTGAAATTTGATCTTTTAGTGTTGCCCATTTTTCATTACCAATATCTCTTCGAAGCTGATCTATTTGCAACCACACGTTTCTTTCTACCTTACTCCAAGCTGCCTTTTGAGCAGAATTGGAATTTTCATCCATCATTTTCCCCAGCGCTCTAACGAATATATTTCCAAGTACACCAGGTCTTATTACAGCTATTGATTCTGCATTTGAATATTCCTTCGAATTCTCTTTAAGGTATTTCGCTATATGCCTGTGTAAATGCTCCCATTCGAGATTCTCACCACCTGTTAGTGATGTTGCAATTGCATACATAACTGCAGTTTCTTCCTTAGACCTAACACCATTTGAATGTGCCTGAGCGATTTCTATAATTGCTGGTCCCTCTGATGTTTCTGTTAGTGAGTCCAGATGAGCCCTGGCAACTTCATATTCTTCTTGTAGAGAAGGATCATCTTTTGCGAGCTGTTCAAGAACTAAAACATTTTGCTGGAATGCTTGTAGTTTTTGCTCATATGCTTCTGCGTCTTGATCTACCCCCCCAGCTGATTCTTCTTTGTTTTCCAAAAAGTACTTTCCACCTGAGTTGTCTCCCCGAGGCGTGAGATTCTTTACATTTATGTTTGTATCTTTAAGTTTTTCCCTAAGAGCTGAAAACAGTGTTTGAAGCCTTTTTGATGCTGTGTAACTTTCTACACCGGGATAAAACGATACTGTTAATTCATTTGAAGTTAAAGAATTTTCTTTTGTGGCGAATCTAAGCTCATTTAGTAATTTACTTTCAAAAGCGGTTAATTCTGGAAGAGTACCCTGGTCTATTTCAAAAAGACCCACCCATTGGACGTCCGCCTTCATAAGATAAAAAGCATTTGCATCGGTGCCACTTTTCTCAATAAGATCTGGAAGATCAAACCTTTCAAGACTTCTTCTGAGGTTGTATATACGATTACCTACAGCCTGGTCTTTGTCTAAAAGTGCCTCCAGGACTGAGCTCTGTTGGGGCCTGTCAGTGTTTTTTGCAAGTGCCATGAGCAGGGGCCAATTATCGAAGTCTTTTCGAGGTTTGATTGTTATTTCTCCGAAACTAATGGTTCTTCCTTTAATGTCTACAATTATAGTAGGAAGTGCCTGGGCTTCTTTACTTTCTGGAGCATCTGCTCTCCGTCTTGGGAAAATAGGAGGCTTTGGACCATCAGGCGCATGAGCTGTGTATCCACCCAATGACTCCCAAAGCTCTTCTAATGTTCTTGGCCTTTTTGACTCGCCTTCGTTTTTATTCTGTTCTTCTAATATATCCAGGCCTATTTTTAATTGAGGATCATTCTCTGGTCGAGTTCTAAGCTGTGACAACTCTTCTTGTCTTCTTTCAAGTGCACCTTCAGGCAAGTGTGCTGCAAACCTGCGCATTTCACCCAAGGCAAGCTCCATAGTACTAAGTTCATCCTGATACTTAAGAGCATCACTCAAGGCTTTGCCGGCAACTTCCTGAACCTGAGTACTTAGATTGGTAATTCGTTCTTCTACTCGCATCCGTGAGTCAGCTACGCGGGCACGAGTTCTGGCGATTTTAATCTCCTTAAGAGCACCTATTGTGCCAGGCTCACCCGGCTTAACATTTCCGCTTCCAATCCTCTCGTAAAGACTTTGTCTCTGAGACGCAACGGTTCGGTGGCTATTTAACTCTCCTGCAAGTTCAGCAAATGTTCTTTCTGCCATTATTTACCAATAAAAAAGAGCAGTAATTAAATTGGACCATAGATTATACTATGGGATTTAATTTGAAGTCAAGCATAATCAGCTTGAATTGCCTGCCACCTTTTCTGCGGTGGCATTATACTACTTTTGTGGGCTATTTTTAAGAAAAGGGGATTCCTGTTTTATTCCTTCAGATATGTATTTGGTGAGACTGGAAATCTTTATTCGATCCTGTCTGGATGTATCTCTATTCCTTACAGTTACAGCTCCATCATCAATGGTTTCAAAATCTACTGTTATACAAAATGGAGTACCGCTTTCGTCCTGAGAAAAGTAGCGTTTTCCTATGTTTCCCCTATCGTCCCATGCAATTGGGAGCTGTAATTCTTTTTTGAGATTTTGATAAACTTCTTTGGCTTTTTTTGTAAGCTCCGGCTTGTTACCTAAAAGTGGGAACACTGCTGCTTTGTAGGGTGCCAGTTTTGGGTTAAGTTTTAAAACTATTCTTTCGCCGTCTTCTTCGTAGGCATTGACCAAGAAAAAAAGTGTGGCCCTGTCTACTCCACCAGACGTTTCGATTATGTATGGAAGATATTTTTTATTTTCTGCCTGATCAAAGTAAGTCATATCCTCGCCGGAATGTTTTTGATGCTGAGAGATGTCCCAATCTCCTCTGTTGTGGATTCCTTCAAACTCTTTCCAGCCAAAAGGTGAATCATATTCAATATCCCAAGCGTCTTTTGCGTAATGAGCTCTTTCATCTTCTTCATGCTGTCTGAACCTTAACTTATCTTTGTCCATTCCAAGTGATATATACCATTTCATTCTTTGTTCTTTCCAATAAGTGAACCATTTTTCAGATTCTTCCGGCTTTACATAGAACTGAAGCTCCATTTGTTCAAATTCTCTGGAGCGGAAGGTGAAGTTTCCCGGGGTTATTTCGTTTCTAAATGCTTTTCCAATTTGAGCAATACCAAACGGAACTTTTACCCTTGTAGAATTTAGTACGTTTTTGAAATTCACATGGACACCTTGGGTTATTTCTCCCCTTAGATAAACTTTTGATTTTGCTCCTTCGACAACTCCAAGGGAAGCCTCAACCAGTAGGTTAAACTTACGTGGTTCTGTGCACTCTACTTTTTTCCCTTTGTGTGATTGTTCGTGTTCTTTAAGTATTTCTTCATGATCTGCACGAAAACGCTGATGACAGATTTTGCATTCTACCAATGGGTCTGTAAATGCCTGC
>DATIHT010000017.1:0-16586 GCA_035480415.1 Saccharimonadales bacterium (SeqCode)
CTAAAATAAATAAGGTTAAAAATTAAGGCAACGCCAACAGGCCAGGCCGGTTTTAGAAATTTTTTAAATTCTTCCAGTTTGAAGCTAGGTGTTGGGATAGTTTTAGTTCTTTTGGCAATGATGCCAAGTGAGGTTATTACCAATACGATTCCGCCAACGGTATATGCCGCAATGTAACCTAGTAGTGATTTTGTGGTTAGCGCAACAAAAATAGCTGTTGCCAAAACAAAAATATAGCTAGTAGCTGCAGAAATGGTTGAAAGATCGTAGCGTAGATTTTTTTGATAAAAGGCGTTAGTTGTTGTGAACAGTGCCTGGGTAACTATAGTTAATACGGCAATTAAGATTCCGGTTTTAACCAGCGGGCTGAAACCGGTTGACAGTGCAGAATTGTAGGGGAGCAGGTTGCCTACAAGAATTGCCAGAAGTGCCAGCGTGATTCCTATAATTGCGCGCAGCCCGATTAAAGTTTTTAAGTTTTTGGTGTCGTTTTCTCCTGTGAGTTTTACGTATATGGCGTTAAGACCAAAATCGGCAAGCGTATAAAAATAGCCGACAAAAACAGTGATTTTAACGTAGTCACCATAACCTGAGGCACCTAATGTTTTTCCAATAATTAAAGTGACAAGAAGAGTTATGGAGGCTGTTATCCCTTTGCCAATAATCTGGGCACCGGTGTTGAAAATGACTTTTTTGAACACGAGGTTATTATATATTGTTATATTGCTAAAGGAAGAAGTTATAAATATTTGGCTACTCTACTTATGCTTGGTATGGGTTTTTCCACAACCTTGTATCTCTGTCATAAGGGGCTTCGCCTTCGTCGACCGAGGCAAAAACTCTTTTGGTAATTTCTGAATCGCTATGCCCTTGTTTTTTTGCTTCCACAATATCTTCAGATAATTTATAGAAACGATCAACAAAATCAGGACCGTTTTCCGGAAGTAAATCATAGACTGCTCCCAAAACAACGGACATGTCTCTTCGAACTGTTTGGAAAGTGTCCGGTTTAAGCTGATGAGCGATAATACCTTTCAAGGATGCCGGCATCTTTGGAACAGGCCTATGCTCAACTCCTCGCTCCGTTAAAAACTGGCCCATGGCCTCCAAAATCTCTCGTGTCGCTAAATGAACGGGTTTCTGGCTCAGTTTATAAACTAACTCTGGGTTGAGTTTTCTCAAAACGCTAACAAGAAGAGGAAAATCTTTTGCGTTTAAAAAAGAACCATTAACAGCGTCTTTGCTTGTCTCATATTCAGATGCATATCTTGTACGTGGTAACTGTCCTTTTAGGAGTGCGACCGCATTTACTGGGTCTGTAGGAAGTTCGGGGTCTGTTAGGGTATCGTATAACTGCACCACCTCACCTACAAGTTGCAATTTAGGTTTTGGGGTTTTTCCAAATATTTCAATCCATTCTCTCGCCTGGCGTGAGTATTTATTGACAATTTCTGCGCCTTTTCTCTCCATAACCCCGTTAAGCTTAGTGCTAAGTGGTTTTAACACGTCAATAAAAAACCAGCCGCTCAATGTTCTCCGAAGATCGGCCCTGATTTGGTCGGCAGTCGGATGAAAAAGCGGGGAGTCGGGGTCTCGACTGTGTGCTATATCACTTGCAAGTGCGGTGACTGCGAAATCCCGGGTTGGAGGTATCCGAGTTTGTCGGAGCAAAGCTAACCGATTAGGATACTCACGAAGATGATAAAACCCTTGCGTGGCTGCACCAGGAAAGTCTTCAGCAACTCGTGGAATTTTTGCAGTGTCCATTAATTTGAGCAAGGAGTCCTTATTTATTGATAGCGCTTTAAGAGCGTCTAATTTGTCACCTTCCAGCCAGGGTTCCTTTTTGTGGGGTGCGTCGGGCATTGGAGAACCTGAGCCTGGTAGTTCACCATTCATCAGAATTAATTATAACAGGGTTAGATGACGAGACAGGGAGAAGCTCATTTTCTTTTTAAATCTGATAAGAAATACCCGACGAGCAGCCAGAACATAAGTTGGCCTTGCTGAAGAGTCCAGAGAAAATGGTCCGTGGAAGCGTAAACGAGAATTGCCAAGAAAAGGACAGTTTTTGTTTTAGTGTCGATATACCTGGCGATTTGAAAAAGAACCAGTGTAAACAGTAATAGCCCGACAATGCCGTTTTCGGCAAGGATAAGAAGAAAAATATTATGGACCGGCTGAAGCAGGCGGGTTTGGGAAAGCGAAAAAAGATTGAGTTTGGAAAGTTCGAGAATAAAATTGTTGGTGCCGACACCAAAGAGCGGGTTTTTAAGCGCAATATCGAGTGATGCTTGCACCAAGAGCAGGCGTTCGGCGACTGAGGCAATTTGAAAATTTAATGTCTGAACAACCAATGCAGCTGTTGATACCGTTACAACTGCTACAAACAAAATCAGCTGTTGGAATTTTTTGATTAGTGCCAATAAACAAAGTGCCAAAACTACAAAGGCTGATTTGGAGAATGTAACGACAAGGGCAAATGCAGTGACGCTTACGATCGATATTGGTAAGAGATTGCTTCTCCGGCTGTTGCCGGATCGCAATGACAAAGAGGGAACTAAAAGTATTAACCCGAAGACCAAAAAGGCAGCACCAACGTTTGGGTGAGGGAAAGTCCCATAAGGACGTAATAGTTGCCGCCCTAATAGCTGACTGTGAGCAATTAAAACTGTAGATGAGTCAAATGCGCGCTCTCCCAGTATTTGTAAGTTTAACGAGCTTTGGCGGGCAAATTCGGCAATTAAAAGCAACGATTCCCAAAGAATAGATATGGTTAAAACAAAGGCTGCTTTTTTTTCGATTTTTTTATTCTTCAGAATATCTGCTGAAAAAATTGAAAGCGCACCAAAAAATAATAATTTGCTGTTTGCGATGTATGACGCTTCTTTTGACGTCGAAAATAGAAAGGCCGATATCCATAGGTAAAGATTGAAGATGAGTAGGGAGATTATGTACGCTTTATATTTTGCAAAAATCGTCTTTAACTTCTTTCTGTCGTGCCATAAAGAAGTTAACAGGAACATAACTACTGCTATGTCGGAGGCATAAATTCCCAGTGCTCTGTAGTCGATTGGGATTCCTAAGACATAAGAGTGGTCGAGGAAAAAAAATTTACCAAGCTGGATGGGAATGGTGGCAAGAACGAGGAGGAAGAGAGCTTCGTACATTACTGAGGCAGATATGTTTGGGGGTAAGGGTAAAGAAGCCGGTGTGGTTTAGGGGTTAAGTTGTAGGGTATTTAAAAACCCAATAACTTTACCTAATTTTCCAAACTGGCATCCTAACCTTAACCTAAATAACTACTTGCGTGGTTTTATGACCAAATGTCTTTCTTCGCCTTCGCCTTCGGATTCGGAAACAACGTCCGGGTTGCCTTCAAGTGCCATGTGCACCACACGTCTTTCTGAGGCTTTAAGATTGTAAAGAGGCTCGCTTTTGCCGCTTTGGGCTACATCCTGGGCAACTGAGACGGCCATTTTTTTGAGCTTTTCTTCTTTTTGTTTTCTGAAACCGTCGATATCGACATAAACCTCAAAATTATCATCGCCTGTCAGGGTTTTAAGACGAACTGCAAGAATGAATTGAAGACTTTCGAGGTTACTGCCATATTTGCCGATTAAAAGAGACGAGTCTTCTGAGGCGATGTCGACATTGTATGTATCTTCGATTTTTTCTACTTCGACGCTTGCGGAAACGCCCAGGTTTTCGATTATTTGGCCAGTCTGGTTTGCAACGAAATCCTCGTCGAGTTTTGGTTTTTTGTCAGTTGGGTTACTAGCTTTTGACTTTGCAGCCATTTTTATTTCCTCAATCCCTTTGGTAGATACTTATTAAGTGAGCCTGGGCCAGAGATTAAATATTGCTGAATGATACCAATAATGGTGAACGTATTCCAGTAAAGTGAAAGGCCTATTGGAAAACCATAGGCGAAAAAGCCGATCATTGCCGGCATTAAAAAGACCATTTGGCCTTGAACTTGTGCCATAGAATCCTGCAGGTCTTCTTTTTTCTCTTCCTTTTTCTTTTCGCTTTGGTTTTTCTTCGCAACAGGTTCAACCGCTGTCGGCTGAGGCGTAATCATCAAAGATTGAATTAACTGAAAGACTCCGGTTAATATAGGAACCAATAAAATGACAAGACCAATTTCGTGCCATTGATTTGGCTTACTGGCAATATTTAAACCAAGAAAAGAGGTGTCTGGAATTTTATCCAAATGCAGTTGTGAAGAATAAAGTCTGGCGTTGATTGAATTTATAAAATTGGCATTTTGAAAATCGACGATTCTTCTTAGTACATTGTAAAGAGCGAAAAAGACCGGCAATTGTAAAAGCAGCGGGAGACAACCTGCCAAGGGATTAACTCCGTGCTCTTTATACAATTTATTAACTTCTTCCTGGTGTTTCAATTTGTCGTGTCCGTGCTCTGCTTTGATCCTATCCAGATGAGGCTTTAGTGCTGCCATTTTTTGGGTACTTTTAAGCTGACTGCTTGTTAGCGGCCAAAGTACCAGACGGATTGCCGTAGTGAGTGTGATTATGGAAAAACCAAGTGCGCCGGGAAGTCCTGCCGATGACAAAACTTTATAAATTGCCAAAAGCAAATTTAGAATCGGGTTTATTAATAAAACGTCAAACGGATTCATAGTGATAAATTTTTAATTTCTAATCAATTTTTAAAATTTAAATATTTAAAATTCATTTCAAATTTCGAATTTAAAATTGAAAATTAAATTGGGTCATAGTATGGTCTTTGTGAAAACGGGTGACACGAAAGGAGTCTTTTTGCCGCAAGGTACGAACCTTTAAGCGCACCGTGTTTTTCTACTGCATCTAGTGCATATTGTGAACAAGTGGGGTGGAATCTGCAAGTTGCGTTTTGAGACCTGGTCGCGCCTTGGTATAAAAAGAAAAGAACTTTGATAATTTTTTTAGTCATATTTCTTTGTCATTCCCGTGAAAGCGGGAATCTAGTTTCTGGATCCCGAATCAGGTTCGGGATGACAGAGTGAATTATATTCTTTTAAGAAGTTTCGTGAGTTTTTCTTCAACTTCTTGTGTTTTTAGCGTTGCAATATTATTTTTAACAATTATCAAAAAGTGCAGATTTTTTAATCCAGTTGAATTTATAACTTCTGATAATACCCTTTTAATTCTATTCCTATCAACAGCCTTCTTAGCTACTTTTTTAGAAACTGTGATTGCAGCTTTAGTTTCACCTTCAACCTTTTGATATTTTAAAATAAAATCAGAACTCGTGATTTTTTGGGAAAACTTTTGAGGATCCCTGCCACCTAGTATCAGGCGGTTTTTTTTGGCCAACATTTGGAATTATTTCTTTATTCGCGCTTTGCTGACGGTCAGCTTAGCTCGGCCCTTTGTGCGCCTTCTGGACAAGACTCTACGTCCGTCTGTGGTTTGCATTCGCAATCGAAATCCGTGAGTTCTTGCTCTTTTTCTTTTTTTAGGTTGATAAGTTCGTTTTGGCATAAATTAGGTTAATAGGTTTTCGGGAAACCAGGTCACCGGGAGTTTGTTTGGTTCCCGATTGCCCGATAACCTGACTACCTGGTTACCTAAATCGATAGATTACAGGAAAAATAAGTATATATCAAGTCCAAAGACGGGGTTATCCACATTATTTTTTAACCCTTGACAACTGTGGAAAACTTTTGCAATTATGAAGACCGACTCTAAAAATTTATGGCGTGTTTGTGACCTCTGCAAGTCACAAAATTGGGAATCTGCAATCCAGTTTAATGCCGTATAAACTTCAGCCTAGCTAGAGTTTTCAGAAAAATTAAGTAAAACTGCATGTCATTCTGAATTTAGTTCAGAATCTAGATCCCGAAACAAGTTCGGGATGATAAAGAACGGAAAAAACATTACATGAGCGAACAAAAAATGTGGTCCGGTATTGTTGCCGGTATCAAATCTCAAGTGTCTGAATCCACTTTTAAGACCTGGTTTTCCGGGTCTTATCTTTTAGAGGTCAAGAAATCGGCGGGGCGTGATGTGATCGTTGTCGGCTGCAAAAACAGCTTTTTAAGAGAACAGCTCGAAGCAAGATATGCCTCGATGTTTAAAGATGCGGCAGCCACTTGCGGAATTGCAGATTGCGATGTGGTTTTTGTGGTTTCCAAACAAGAGAAGGTGCAGGCTGCTGTTAATGCTCCGCTGTTTTCCGGTGTCCCACAAACATACATAAATTCTGTCAGACGAGTCGACACTCTTAACCCAAATCATACATTCGAAAATTTTGTGGTCGGTTCTTCTAATAATCTTGCCCATATGGCCTTTACCCAAGCGGCTTTGAATATAGGCTCGCTTTATAATCCTCTTTTTGTGTACGGCAAAACAGGCGTTGGTAAAACGCATCTACTTCAGGCGTTTGGTAACTATGTTCTTTCCAACGTAATTGATGCTAAAGTTTTGTACGTTTCTGCTGAGAAGTTTACTAACGACTACATTGAATCATTGAATAATCACACCCAGCAGGCCTTCAGACAAAAATACCGCAGCGTTGACGTTCTTTTGGTTGACGACATCCAATTTTTAGCCGGTAAAGAAAGCACCCAAGATGAATTCTTCCACACTTTTGATGAACTTAGGCTTTCCGGAAGACAGCTTGTTATTGCTGCTGACCAACACCCAAGGGAGCTTGCAAGAATAAAGGAAAGGCTTACGAGTAGGTTTATGGGTGGAATGACTGTTGATATTTCAAGAGCTGATTTGGAGCTGAGAGTTGCCATTTTGCGCGCGAAATGCAGAGAAAGGGATGTGGCGCTTTCTGATGAAATTGTTAATTACATAGCAGCTTCTTGTCAGACGGGTGCCCGAGAGCTTGAGGGATTCTTGGTACAGGTTCTTGCAACAGTGAAGCTATCTTCCGGGAACATAAGCCTTGAGCAGATTAAGGGTGCGGTTGAAAAGAACCATGTTGAATCCACAAAGACTGTGACTGCCGGCAATGTAATTGGGTGTGTTTCAAAACACTTCAGAGTTTCAAGAGAAGATTTGTGCGGACCAAGAAGAATGGCTGCTCTTGTTTTGCCAAGGCAGGTTTTAATGTATTTGCTTCGAAATGATCTTGGTTTGCCACTGGACTCCATAGGTGATCTTTTGGGCGGGCGTGACCACTCAACTGTTCTTTATGGTGTTGATAAAGTTGCAAAAGCGATACTCGCCGATTCGAACAAGCGCGACGAGGTTTCACGAATTCGATCATCTTTTTAGACAATTTCCACGAACTTATTAACAAAATGTCTTTGTTTTTCCACAAGTTTTTTGCAGTTATCCACAAAGATATAAACAGAAAATCTGGCATGATGTTTGCCACTTATGCACGTATGCACGTATATATTTACACTACTACTGTTTTTATTATTACTTTTTATAGTTAACCTGTTTGGGGTGGACAAAATGTGGATAAGGGTATATATTTCTGTTGCCTGCTCTTCTGCTCAAAAGATATTAATATATCAGCAAACCTTTTAATTGTATCAGCGAAACTTTAAATTATTGAACTTAAGAAAAGTTTTTTGAAGTTTGCTGATATATCGCTTTTACTAAAGTAAAAGGAAGATATTGTACTTAAGAAAAATTAAGGAGGGTTTCTGATATTTCTCGAGGACTCGAAATGAAGTTTAAAATACCACAGGGCGAATTTACTAAACTACTTATTTTTGCAAATAAATCACTACTTGCTAAGGCTAATTTGCCAATTCTTGCTAATATTTTAATTTCTGCAACCAAGGGGAGGTTGGAGGTTGTATCGACAAACCTTGAAACAGCAACAAAGGTGGCTTGTGAATGCGATGTGGAAATTGAAGGAAAGGTGGCTATTCCTGGAAAACTACTTTTGGAATTTGTTTCGCAGCTGCCGGATGCTGATTTGGTTTTTGAGAAGCTGGGCGAGGAAGCTGTAGTTTCGACAAAAAGATACAGTGGAAGGTTTGCTACTCAACCAGTTGAAGATTTTCCGGCAATTCCAAAAATAGATAAAGGGACATCCATTATGGTTGCGGGGGCCCTTTTGATGAAAGCTATTGGCAGGGTGGCTTTTTGTGCTGCGATGGATGAAGGGCGGCCTATTTTAACAGGAGTTTTGTGCGAACTTTTGAAAAACTCACTTTCATTTGTCGCCACAGACGGATATAGGTTGAGTTATCAAAAGATTCTTGTTGAGAGGGCGGGTGAGGGGGGGGTAAAAATTGTGGTTCCTTCAAAATCAATAATGGAAGTCGGGAAGATAATATCGGAGCTCGGAGAAGAGCTTGGTGAGGGCAAGGTGGAAATTTTGGTTGGCGATTCCCTGAATCAGGTTAATTTTAAAATAGGGAGGGTGGAATATACATCCAGGTTAATTGAGGGGACTTTTCCAAATTGGCAAAAATTAATTCCAGCATCGTTTACTTCCAAGGCCAAGGTTTCCAAGGAAGAATTTATTAAAATCGTAAGAGTGGCGTCTATTTTTGCCAGAGATGCCGGCAATATAGTGAAGTTTAAGCTGGAGTCTGCCGGCAAGGCAGGGGGGCTTATTACCTCTTCGGCTGTTAATGCTCAGGTGGGTTCCAATGAGGCTAGCTGTGAGGTAGAGCTTAATGGTGCCGGCGGAGAAATCGCTTTTAATTTTAGATACCTTTTGGAAATGCTTTCGTCTGTCGACTCGGAGGAGGTTGAATTTGAAATGATTGAGAGTCTGAATCCTGGCAGATTAACAGTTCCTGGCGACAATGACTATTTCCACATTGTGATGCCGGTTCGTTTACAATCGTAAACGATTTTCCATTTAACATTTATCATTTGCCATTGATTTTTTTAATTTTCAAATTTTCAAATAAGTGGAAAATGGACAGTGGAAAATGGTAAATATAGACTAATGTTTACCTCGGTTGGCACTCTTTTAAAAACACTCCCAAAACGCTCAAAAATCCCAGATGCTGTTTTGGCCATACACATAAGAAGTGCTTTTGATGATGCCCTGAAGGCGACATGTTCTGATTTGCCCGCTGCGGTTTTGACGTCTATTCATGCGTTAAGTTTTAAAAATAAAGTTTTGACTATTTCTTCCCCGCGTTTAGTTTCTGTTGAGCTTTCTATGCGTAGTGGAAAATTGCTTGGTGAGGTAAATAAAATACTGGGAAGGCGTGTTGTTTTGCGGCTTAGATTTAAAACCGCTTAAGCTATCTTTTAATGGCATCCACTGCGTAGGTTACCCTGGTTTTCTCTCCGCTTATTTCAGCTTCGCCCTTGAAAATCCACACTGGTGTTAATATCTGTGGCTTGGATTCTGGCAGGTAATATGCAAGATATGCAGTGGTTATATTTGCTTGTGCGATTTTATCTGTAAGCAGGTTTTCGTCACTGGCCTGCATGCTTATTAGGCTGCCCTTTTTTGAACTAAGGACTGATAGCGCGTCTTTGTAGCTAATGACGCTGACGTTATCGCCGCTTTGGGTATCGACTTGATTATACGATAGGCGTACCAGGTGGCCCTGACCATCAAAAACCGACTCTGTCTTTGAGGTGCTACTTTCCACCGGAAGTGTTGATAAAATTGGCCTGAAGGTAAGATTAATAAAGTTGGCGTCTTGGCCTGATGCTGAAGTTATGCTCTCTGAGGTTAGTTTGGAATAGCTGATTTCTGGTTCGTCGGTAGGTGTTGGCAATCCTAGTTGATGGAGAGTTGCTGCAGTTTGATTTATCAATGGTTGTATTTCGAAAGTGCCTGTGGGGGTATTTTTAAGATATTTTTGATATGTAAAAGTATTTTCGTAAACAACAAGGGCTGCGTCGTTTGATGTATATGCAAGGCCGTTTCCTGAAGTTGCGTCGGTTAATTCTGTCGGTTTTTGTTCGAAGCCGAAATATGTAGCAATTGTTTGGGCAATTTGAGTTAGCTCCCTTTGATTTTCTATTCGATAAATAGGAACCGTTTGCGGATAAGTGTCTACTGCAACTAAGTTTTGAGTATTGAAGGTGCTTGTTATTGCGGGAAGGACATCAAAGCTTACGGGCGGGAAACTGGTCGTTGGGGTTTGTGGTGGCTTTGAGTATCTATAGTATATAAGGCCAACCAGAATGATAAAAACCAGGATAACAGCTGGAATCCAGGCGAGCCTTTTGAAATTTGATAGTTGGGTTAGAGTTGGCATTATGGTGCTGATGTGATTGTGACACCACACTCTTCCTCGCTGTCACAAGTTCTTGATTTTGGTGATTGAGGAATGTTGGGCGCTTCCATTTTGAAGTTTCTCTGGCCGGTTTCGTTGAACTGATAATGGGTGTGCGGTCCGGATCCGGCGCTGCCGGTTTTTCCTATTTCCTGGCCGAATTTAACAGATTGCCCTGCTGTTATGGACGTTTCGGATAAGTGCCAGTAGTTAACGGAGCTTAGGCCGGAGCAATTCGTGGGTTTTACTCTTATTCTATGATCCGTGTCGGTAACTTTCCAGACAACTTCTACGGTTCCATCGACAGTAGCATAAACTGGTTTGCCCATACCGCCTATTGCTCCTTGCCCAATGTCGATTGCCTCGTATCCACCATAGACGTTGTCGGCATGAGAGTCTGCCCCCTCCGGGCCTTGCGTGATCCTGCCGATTGCAGACCAGCCATGCGGGCAGTTTGCTGCCGGGCTACCGATATTAGTGTTCACTGTGAAGGTGCTCGTTACCGATGATCCTCCTTGTGGAGTGGCTGTTGCTGTCACGGTGTTAATCATTACTGAGTCGTGGAAGCTATTTTCTGCGTTTGCCGAAAAACTGCAGGTATATTTTTGTCCAGCACTTAGTCCTGATGGTGGTTGTGGGTTACAGCGAGATGAGAGATCCTGAGGATTTGGAGCTGCCGGCTGAACCTTCAGCTCATCTTTAATCGCGATGTTTTGTATGTTCGTTTTTGCTTCTAGAGTAATAGTGTAGTTAACAGTTGTGGGTAGGCTGGAGTTGCTGATGCTTGTTGGATTAGCTGTTTTTGTTAATACGAAATATTGGTTTGTTCCAGGTGTGATTTGTCCTTGATCTGTGGCTATGGTGGAAAAGGCAGTTGCCGTAACTGTTCCAACAAGAAGGCCTGTTATTCCTACTGTTCCGATTGCGCCGCCTACGGGTAAAAGAATCGTTGCCGCCGAAAGTGATGTTCCCAGGCCGCCACCGACCAAAAGATTTAATCCGCCAGATATGCCTCCGAGTAGGTTGCCACCTATTGAGGTTATTCCTCCCAAAATGCTTTGTCCTGCTCCTGTTATGAAACTACCGGCAGAGCCGAAAATTGACCCTATTCCTCCAAGAATACTGCTTGTTGCAGAAGGTATCCCAAAACCGCTTTTAATAAAACTGAGCGCTTTTCCTGGCAGAGACAATGCTTTTACGATTGTAGAAAATGTGCCGAAAGGGTCCAGAAACCCATGGGCGGTCCAATAGGCTACCCACCCGCCGTAAAGGAAAGGGCCTACGCCTGGGATAGCCAGAAGCGGGAGGCCGGTTACGGCTCCAAACGCCAGTCCGGCAATTGCACCTAATATTTTTGCCCCAAGCATTAGCAGTAAATAACCGCCAATTGCAACGGCACCGGCGATTATTTTTCTGGCAATTTTACTTTGGGCGATTGTGGCTGCGAGTCCGGTCGGAGTTAACATCTTTGCAGCGCCTGCGAGTTTTGCTATCCCGGATAGGCTTTTTGCGGTTCCACCGATGGAGCTAATTGCGCCGCCGGCTTTGGCGGCGGATCCTGCGATGTTTGTTCCTGCCCGGCCTGCTGATCCCATGGTCCCTGCAGACTGACTAACTTGTCCGGTAAGATTCATAAAGGAGGATGTCGGCCTTTGGGGAAATACCATGCCTGGCGAGGAGCTAGGCTGCCAGACGGTTGGTGATCTTCCGACTGTGGTGTAGGAAGAACTGAACCAGCTGATATTTTGGGGAAGCATAGAGGGTATGCTTTGTCTTGGAAAACTGTAGCCCATTCTGGAAAAGCTTAAGGCTGCTACAAGGCGTGGATTATTCCACATAGATCTTGGCAGGAAAGTTTTCATAAAGCGTTCTTGCTGCCAGGCAGACTGAGAAACGAGTTCGCCCCGATTGCCAAACGGTTTGGAAAGAAGTTTCATGTAGGCCGCCTGCTTGCCAGGCTGTTTTGCGGCAAATGCTTTGGCTGACATGTACCTCGCGTAAAGTTTTTTGGAGAACTGATATTCTTTGAGTTCCTGGTGGCTTAGTGATTTTTTCTTTTTAAATCTTTCAATAATGGCTGCCTGTTCTTTTATGGCTTTGTCGAGCTGCGGCTGGTCGTGAGCAAGCACGGCAAGGCTGGCCGCGTGCATTTCTTTTTGGTTGGAGAAACTCAGTGTGCCCAGCAGTGGAATTTTGAGTGTGGCTGGGATTTTGGAATCGGTGGAGCTCGCGAGGTTTAGCTCATTGGCAATTGTTCCGGCAACATGTTTGGTGTTAAATTTTTGTCCAATTTGCTGGCCATTTTCTGTTTTATAAAATCCTTCAGTAGCCTGTTTAAGTGCCTGGGTGTGAGCTTTTTCCTTTATCTGTTGAAGCTGTTCAAGTGAAGGAAGCTTGTTTGGAACTGCTTTCAGGTCGTTTGTTAAGGTTTTTTTGTAAGCATCGAGATAACGTTTCGAAAAGCCGGCCTCCAGCGTGTTTTTTTCCGTTGGGGTGCTTAATGGGGTATTTTGTGCGGCTATGTCTTCTGTACTCTGGCTGATTATGGAAATTGTTGGTTCGCTAGCGTCGGAAAGACCAACAAGACGGTTGATTTCTGTAATGGCTGCAAGTTTTTCAAGAGAATCCTTATTTTTCTCTGCTGCGGCTGAGGTTGCTTTTGCCGCTTTTTCAAAAATTTTTAACTCATCCAGCTTTAATTTATCCGCAATTTCCGGGTGAACAATAAGGGTTTGTGTGAGATTGTCGGCTATTCTTGCAGGAATTTCACCAACGTCCTGGATTTTATAGGCCTCCATGGTTGTTTGCCTTGCTGCTTCCATGGATGCTTCGCTAGTAATTTGCTTGATCTGGTCTGGTGTAAGACCTTTTACATCTAAATCCTTTAGCAATTCTTGAATAGCAGGTTCAAGATCTTTAGCAAGGGTAGCTTGTTGCTTTGCCTGTAAAAATTGCGTTGGAGAGTAGCTTTTTCCAACGCTAGAATATGGTCCCGGCCTGCGACCATTTTGGGTTTTTTGGTTTGCCGACGGTTCTTGGGCATATCTGCTGTCGTCCTGATGCATTTCGTGGGATTCCAGCTCTTTGATGCCTAGAGTATCTTTTACATGGGATTCGAGTACTTCGTGGGGTACTTCAATACCGAACTGCTTATAGACTTCTTGTTCTGTTGGAATTCTTTGCCTGTTGCCTAATTTGGGGTTTTGATAATAGGCGACGGACCAGCCAACTATTTTTTTAAGGGTATCTTTATCAGGCTGATCGGGCATAGTTTCAGTATATTCGTGCTACGTACCAGTAGCAAGCTACTGCCCCAGTTGAATAGTAATTAGAAGGAAAGAGTTGTGAAAATATAGGCTTAAGTGATTACTTTTGATCCACTTTCCGACCCTTGTTTCACATGTTATGTTGAGTTTGAGATAGAAAATCACAAACTCAACAGGTGAGCAGGACATTGGGTAAATCAGGTAACCAGGATGAGTAACTATGAAAAACTTAAGGTTTGGCAAGTTGCACATCAACTTACTGTAGAAATATATATGCTTACAAAAAAACTACCAAAAGAGGAACTATTTGGGCTCACTAGTCAAATAAGACGTGCGGCAGTATCGGTTGAGTCTAATCTTGCCGAGGGTGAGTCTCGGTACTCACGGGCGGACAAGATTAAGTTTTTTATCGAATCTCGAGCTTCCGGGGCAGAGGTTGAAACACAATTGCTTCTAATAAGAGATGTTTATGCAGACTTGTTTGGTGCGTCAGATTCTTTAAGACAAAAGTATGTTGTGTTAGGTAAACAAATCAACAGTCTAATTAACTTTAGGAGGAAAAACTAACCCAGGTACCCGGCTACCCGCTTACCCGATTACCTACTCATGGAACAACATCCTGTACCCCAACACATTGCGTCTTTTGAATTTAAGCTTTTTGGTAACCTGACTGTTAGACAATTTGTGACTTTGGCTATTCCAATGTCTATTGCTGTTGCCATCTTTTTCTCCCCCTTGGTTTCTTTGGTTAGAATTCCTCTTGCTATTATTGTGGGCGGGTTTGCTGTTTTTGCAGCTTTGGTGCCAATTGGAGGCAGGCCTTTTGATAAGTGGGTCGTTGCTTTTATCAAGGCGGTTCTTTCGCCGACGCAACGTGTATGGGTTAAAGAGCCTAAGCTCCCCCAATTTTTGAATATTGTAATATCTGCGGTTAAAACGCAGGACGATGCAACTTCACAGAATATTACCGTGCAAGGGAGAGAACGTTTAAAAAATTACCTTAGATCGTTACCAAAAGGCCAGGAAGCGCCGTTGGATGTGAAGGAGCAGATTGCTGTATCGCGTTTGGGCCTTTCAAGTTTTGTTGCCTCGTCCGGTCAAACGATAGAGCCTGTTTCTACCCCGCCGATTATTTGGCCAACTACGACAACTCCTGTGAGCAAGCCGAATTTTAAGAGTAGCTCCCAAAAGCGTGAAGATTACAGGGGGAAAATAATGGAGTCACTGCCTGCTGTTGAGGTTAAACATGAACAGGCTGCACCTGTAATTGTGCAGAGCTCAAAGCCCTTTGCCTTGCCGGGGCTCGAGAGGAAATTGGAAAAGGAGCCTGTTTTGGACATTGCACCTGTTAAAACTCAACTTGCATCGGATTCTAACTTCACGATCGAGAGTGTCATTCCTATAAAAACTGCCGGTGAGAGCTTGAGGTTGATTCGTGGTGTTGGTCAAACGAGAGTTAGAAAACTGCACTTTGCCCCGCCGGAGGGATTTGACCTTTCGAAATTACCTATTCGGGGGGAGCGACGATTTGAAATTTCCGAAGAGTTAAAACGACGATTTTCTAAAACGGATAATCTTTGGAGTGGGTCTAAACCTGTTGTTGCACCCGAAAGGGTGAATACCGCTCCGGTTGCAACTCCTAAGGCATCTAGTGTGGGCACTGCTCATGGTAATGTTCATCTAGCCTCAAGACAAAAAGTGAACGCAGAAGGTGTCTCCTTACGCCCCAAAGAGGTAGAAGAAACCAGTGCTTTAATCTCGTCAGCTTCCGGACAGGTACCAAAAAGTCCAGTGGCGACTGCTACTGCTGCTCAGATGGTTCCTATTACCAACACACCAAATATTATCTCGGGGCTAGTTTGCGATTCTCTTGGGTCGCCGCTAGAGAAAATAATTATGGTGATTCGTGACGCACAAGGAATACCTGTCAGGGCGCTTAAGACCAATAAGCTTGGACAGTTTCTTTCGGCTACACCACTTTCTGATGGAAAATACACGATTGAATTGGAATCGCAGGATTTTGCATTTAAACCTTATGAAATTACAGTTTCGGGAAAAACGATTGATCCAATTTTAATTAAATCGGAAGGGGTGAAGAGTTAGATGGCCAAGCAAAAAACAGCTTCAACACAGGAGCATCTGGATATCGAAGACATTATGGATGATTTGGTGATTTTAAAAACCGGTTGGGTTGCCCTGGTTATGTCCACAACCGCCGTTAATTTTGATCTTCTTTCGGAGGCCGAACAAGATGCAACAATTTACGCATATGGCGCTTTTTTAAATTCACTTTCTTTCCCGCTCGAAGTACTGGTAAGGTCTAAAAAAGCAGACATTACTTCGTACTTTCAGAATTTGGAGGAGGCCGAAGCCTCCTTACCTAATCCGGATTTAAAGCGGCAAATTCAAAAGTATAAGGATTTTATCCAATCAACCGTTCAGCAAAAAACAGTTTTGGATAAAAAGTTTTATTTGATTGTTAATTATTCGCCCCTCGAGGCTGGTTTTGCCGGGGTTGGTAAAAGTAAGGGGACTACCCAGGCAAAGAATAAAGCAAGCATTTTGTTGGACGCAAAGGCAGCGCTTGCTCCAAAGAGGGATCACGTAATAAAACAGACTGCAAGGCTTGGGCTTATAACCAAACAGCTAGCAACACAGGAACTTATCGAACTCTTCTATGATATTTACAATCCGGCGCCAATGGGTACGCAGAGGGTCCTTTTGGACACACAATCTTACACAACACCAATGGTTGAGCCGGCGCTGGAGATTCCTGAACCCGCTCCGGTTTTGCGTGTTGCCAACGCTCCTACTTCTAAGGCTGCATCTTCAATCGCACAGATGGCCCCGATAGGATTTGCTCCAAACATGCCTGCTGTCGGTACACAGGTTCAGGCGCCAGTTGTGCAAAATCCAACAAATGTTCCACCACCACCGACTTCGGTATCAGCTCAACCGGCCCCACTGCCTGTTGATCTTAGACCGGTTGCACCGCAAGTTGTTCAACCTAAAACACCCACACCGTTGGTGCAAGCGCCACCAGTGACGCCTCAAAGAGTTGGTTTTGATGCCGTTTTGCCATCTTTGCAACAGCAGCCAATTCCACACTCACCAGTTGTCGAAACGAGTATTTCCCAAATGAGAGC
>DATIHT010000018.1:0-2240 GCA_035480415.1 Saccharimonadales bacterium (SeqCode)
GCTGACCCCGTTGGTTGTAGCGGGATTCCATATTTCCTTTTAATCCTAATAATGACGGCATATATCTTTTTCTTTTTGGTAACAAAAAAGTAGGCTTCCTTAGATTAAGCTGAGGTTGGTCAGTTTTTCAGGAATCCCACCGATTTCGCCCTTTGGTCAATCGATTTTGTTTACATCTTTAACTCAATATCTACTCCGGCAGGGAGTTCGAGATGAGTTAAAGAGTCAATGGTTTTGTTTGTCGGCTCAATGATATCAATGAGCCTTTTGTGAATTCGCATTTCGAATTGTTCCCTTGCATCTTTGTCTGTGTGCGGACTGGTAAGCACTGTCATTCTTGTAATTTTTGTTGGCAGGGGAATAGGGCCCGAGATTTTTGCGCCGGTTGAAAGACCAGTGTTTATGATATCGCGACAGGCCTGGTCTATAACCCTAACGTCGTATGCTTTTAATTTAACTCGAATTCTACCTTTAGGCATAATATTTTAAATGTGCTATTTCTAAACTTTTACTAATCTTCTTTTAATTCCGGGTATCCAACTTGGTAAAGTAACTTCTGCTGCGCCAAGCCTTTTCCAATCTGACATATACACTCCCACTTTTGTTTCTGGTTCCAATACTCTTTTTTCAAGTGCACCTTCAATTCCTTCTCCTGTGGTGTCAACGCGATATTTAGGTCTTTGTTGATCAACCAACCCTATATTTTCTTTTCTTTCGGGGAATAACGATTCTATGGGTCCTGTATAAACTTTGCCACTATTTACAATCCTTTTTCTAACTTGAACCCCGAAAAGATAAGTTTGTTGCTCAATCGGTGCCATATTAATGTACTAACTTTTTTTGGGCGAAATTAACGAAGAGGTTCTTAGCAGTGACGTTTGAAGTTTGTTTTAACAAATGTCATTTATAGTGATTCTCCGCGTTACCCAAAACAGTCTGCCAATTTTACAAAAAAAATCCCCCTTGCGCAAGCTTGGGGGATCAATTGCCCAAATTTAGGCAATGATCTTAGAGACTACGCCTGCACCAACGGTGTGGCCACCTTCTCTAATTGCGAATCTAAGGCCGTCTTCCATTGCAACTGGTGCAATGAGTTTGATCTTCATTTTAACGTTGTCTCCCGGCATAACCATTTCTACACCTTCTGGAAGAGTAGCTTCACCTGTGACGTCTGTTGTTCTTACATAAAACTGTGGTCTGTAGCCTGTGAAGAATGGAGTGTGTCTTCCACCCTCTTCTTTGGTTAAGATGTAAACTTCTGCTTCGAATTCTGTGTGTGGGTTTGCTGTTCCTGGTTTTGCGAGAACTTGTCCTCTTTCAACATCATCTTTTTCAACACCTCGAAGAAGTACTCCGACGTTGTCTCCTGCCTGACCCTGATCGAGTTCTTTTCGGAACATCTCAACACCTGTTACCACTGTTTTCTTGGTTGGTTTAATTCCGACGATTTCAATTTCTTCGTTGATTTTGACAACTCCTCTTTCTATTCTTCCGGTTACAACTGTTCCCCGACCTTTAATTGAGAAGACGTCTTCAACAGGCATTAAGAATGGTTTGTCGAGATCCCGAACCGGAGTTGGGATTTTTTCGTCGACTGCTGCCATTAAATCTTCGATTGCTTTTACAGATTCTGCATCGCCTTCTAGGGCTTTTTTGGCAGAACCCCGGATAATTGTTGCGTTTTTACCATCGTATTCATATTTGTCCAAAAGCTCTCTTACTTCGAGTTCAACAAGGTCTAGAAGTTCTGCGTCTTGTACCATGTCGCATTTGTTAAGGAAAACAACAATTGCCGGAACGTTTACCTGCCTGGCAAGAAGAACGTGCTCTCTTGTTTGTGGCATTGGGCCGTCTGGTGCACTAACCACTAAAATTGCACCGTCCATTTGGGCGGCACCGGTGATCATGTTTTTAATGTAATCTGCGTGACCTGGAGCATCGATGTGAGCATAGTGTCTCTTTGCGGTTTCGTATTCTACGTGGGTGATGTTGATTGTAATTCCACGTTGCTTTTCTTCCGGAGCGTTGTCAATTTGGTCGTAGGCTTTTGCCTGTGCCATACCCTTTTTAGAAAGGACGGTTGTGATTGCAGCAGTAAGCGTGGTTTTACCATGGTCGACGTGACCAATAGTTCCGATATTTACGTGTGGTTTAGAACGATCAAATTTTCCTTCAGACATTTTTAGTTTAAGATAATAAGAAAAATCAGTCTCTTCGACTGACAACATGGGTAAGTTTAT
>DATIHT010000019.1:0-5808 GCA_035480415.1 Saccharimonadales bacterium (SeqCode)
ACATCCCCATTACTTTTTTCTTTACTTCTTCTTTTGTGTCTGTAAGGAAAATTGCGTTATTTGTCGACTTACCCATTTTTGTCTGTCCATCAGTACCCGGTAAAGTCGGCACCTCACCAATCATTGGCTCCGGAACTGGAAAAACCTCACCGTAAGTATTATTAAATTTAATCGCCAAGTCTCTTGCCAGCTCAATGTGTGCTTTTTGATCTTTACCTACGGGAACCAAACTCGCCTTAACCAGCAAAATATCCGCCGTCTGCAAAACAGGATAAGAATATAAAGCCAAAGTATCCTGATTCCCCTGATCCAATTTTTCTTTAAGAGCCGGCTGTTTCTCCAAAACCGACCTTGGAGTAAGAAGACTCAAAAGATACATTAACTCCGTCGTTTCCTCGACCTGAGACTGAAGTACAAAATTAACTTTTTCAGGGTCCAAACCAACCGACAAATAACTAAGCATCAATCCTCGGATATTCTTTTCCAACTCCGCAGCTCTATCAAAGTGTGTTGTCAGCGCATGCAAATCCGCAAGCAGAATAAACGTCTCATATTCGTCCTGTAGTTTTACCCTGTTTTTAAGCGAGCCGACATAATTCCCCAAATGGAAACTGTCATAAGTCGGCCTGTCACCTGTAAGTATTCGC
Source organism: Saccharimonadales bacterium (SeqCode) (assembly GCA_035480415.1). Classification (GTDB taxonomy): domain Bacteria; phylum Patescibacteriota; class Microgenomatia; order Curtissbacterales; family GWA2-41-24; genus DATIHT01. The sequence goes on from DATIHT010000019.1 coordinate 648, forward strand.
TTTTTCATTGTCTTTTTTATTTTACTCACCTCCTGTTAAAAAAGATAGAAATCAGGCAACCTGCCCACGGGCAACCATCATTTTCTGCCGGGTTAATGCACCACCCTTGTCTATAGTGGCAATATATTGTGCTTTTTCCCGCAGTTGCGTTTCTGTCATTCCACAGGGCAAAACACGTTCACCAGGCGCAGCAGCAGAAACCACCAAGGGCATTCCATAACACTTAATTACGGCCTTACCTTCGGGTATTTCCGGCATTTGCACACGTTGATCAAAACGAAATCCATTTCGTTCCATTTATATCTCACCTCCTTCGCCAAAAGAGCTCATAAATCTTTTTTCTATACATGGATCACAAATCCTGCTTCTGTTTTTCGCAATCTGACCATCAGGCGCCAGAATTAACTCATACTGGACGCGGGATGGCTCCAAACCACAAGAATCACAGCTGAGTTTGTAAATACCCAACCCGACTATTCCACCTAAATTTTCCATTCGTTCTGCCATATTTACTAATATGTTTTTCATGGGCAGGAGTTTAACCAAAAATACTGTCCGCTGCTTGATAACTAACTAACAGATTCCTTACGCATTTTTACCACTAAAAAACCCGCCTTAATTGTGCGGGTCTTGTGTGGCTGTTTTTGCTATTTAATTTTTAATATTTTATATCGTTACTGAACCACACAAGAAATTACCCGTTTGTAGGGTATTTTCTGTGCCAAGTGTTTTTAATACTTGTTAGGTTCATTGTACGTTGATTATCTCAAAAATTTCAGTCGTGCGCAAGCCTATGTTTTAAACTAAATCGGCAACTTCAAACTTACCTACCGCCTTTAATAAATCTTCAAGCGACATATCCAAACCACGTGTTAAATCTCCGGAACCAAGATTAACATTTTTTAACTTTAAAACTTTTCGGTCAAAATAAACTGGAACTCCAATTTCAATCGGACAGACAGCTCCAACGGGAACCTTAACTACCTTTAAAACCTCTTCAGGTTTTGCCATTTCTGCCTTAGTACCAAAAAGTCTTTTTATTTTTTTAAAGTTGAGTCGGTCTGCCCCGCGAACAGCAAGAGCCACATAATCCATTTCAAACTTTAGACCTCGCTTAAACTCACTTCTAATAAGGAGTGTTTTAACAACCTGGTCCATCTTCACACCGGCTTTTACTACATCCTCTACCCTAAAAATCTCGGCGCCAAGCTCTATAAACTTGTAGTTAATTCCAAGACTTTTTAAACACTTCTCGATTTTTGTAAGATTTGCCATACAAATATTTTACATTAAACATTTGTGGGAATGTGGCTATAATTCTGGGCTACCTGGTCCGGAGCCAAAGATCTGGCTTCATCAAATCTAAGCTGCGAATTTAAAGCTTTGAGCATTATATTGGCTCTTTCTTCAGTCCTCATTCCCAAATCAAGTCTCGAAACATGACCAAGCTGCACATTTAAGTCAGACGATAGCGTACTTAAACTTCTTTCGTGCGCTGCCATCTCGGCCAAAGATTCTGTTTGGTCAATCTGCAACAAAACACTAGCTGTTCTTTCCATAAAACCACCTCCTTTTGTTTATTAGCATATTTCTGCGTTTTTGTTCCGCGTTATTCTGCGGTATTTTACCCCACAAAAAAACTCGCCCATTTGGCGAGTCTTCTAGGTTGTTTTTATTTAATTAAAAACCACCCTTTTGGACCCGCCTTAGCGAGTAAAGTAAAACCAAAAGGTAAAAGCTTTTAAATTTGTTGACATGTTTAAAAAAATATACCAGACACTTGCCTGATATATTTATGAATTAGCAAACTATTCTGCCCTTTGCTAATTCGCACCTCAAAAGAGCATTGCTTTTCTCTTTTTAACTAACTTTATTTTATCAGACGATGTCAAACATTGCAAGATCCGTTAGCAATCAAATGTACCAAGTGATAATAAAATTTGTTTTTAGAAAAAATGTAGCGGCGATAGGGATCGGACCTATGACCTGAACGTTATGAGTGTTCCGCTCTACCACTGAGCTACGCCGCCATACAAGCTTGCATATTCTATCAAATTAAGGGGGTCAAAAAAAAGAATCTTGAGGTATTCTTATTTATCTATTTTATCTGAGGCTTCCCACTGAAAGCTTGGAAGTCCTTCCGTTGGAATTTTTTTGTCTGCCAAAATAGTCTGAGATCTTAACAAAACAGCTTGAGCCAAAACATCGCCCTCAGCAGCTCTATCCGTCCAGCTTTTTATTTTTACTCGTTCACTTTCTCTGATTGTCTCAGGAACCGAACCCCAAACACCCTTTACTTCAAATAGCCTTATAAGTTCTCTTGCAGGTAAATCTACGTTAATTAAAAAGTCAGTAAGGCCTTCTACCGCTGCGACTTTTTGCCCTAGCAAGCGACTTGATTCTGCAAGTCGAGCTTCTCCTTGTGCTTTTACTCTTGCAGTCATCCCATCGACGTATGAGCGAAGAGCTTCAGGATTTAATTCTGGCATGTTCACATTATACCAAAAAGCTGTATTTAAACCTAAAAAAAAGACCCGCCACCTGGACGAGTCAATCTAATTGTGTAGCGGGGGCGGGAGTCGAACCCACTTCTGGAGATTATGAGCCTCCCGAGATACCGTTTCTCCACCCCGCGTCAGTTTGGAAATTCTAACAAAATTAGCCTGCAATTACAATTAACTAACCTCTAGGCTCTAAGCTCTAACAAACTAAATACTAACTTGCAAAAAACCTATTCCACCACTTTATATAATTAGGAACTATTGCAAGATCACTGGTCTCTGGTAACTGGTCTCTATTTTCCTTCGGAAGAATAACCACAGTCTCCCCCGGTTTTGTCAAACCCAATTTGTCTCTTATTTCCCTTTCCTTAAATTCCCCACTTTTAGTGTAATCGAGCTGTTTTTGTAAATTAGTATTTTCTGCCTTTAATTTGTCCAGCTGTACCTGTGCCTCTTCAACCTTCCGGCTTGTAGTCCTAAAGCTCATAAGCCTTTTTGCGCTATTGGCAATAAGCATCAAGGCAACAATTGCGCCGATAACAAGCAGGATATTTCGCCTCATTTTTTTAATTCCTTCACTTTATCACTAACTTTAAAAAAATATCAGAAAGCTTCCATAAATTTTCTTAAGTAAATAGCTTAAAGCTTTGCTGATTTATTACATTTTACCGCGTCCTGACTATAACCGATAGTAGCCTTGACAAGCCCATAGCATAGGCGTATACTAGCCTCAATTAGCTTGCCTCAGTCTGCCAATCTGTTTAAAAGACTAGCCCATATAGATGAAAGCATTATTAGACGCACATAAAGAATTTGTAGAAAACTTAAGAGGAAAAAAACGAACTACTTCAACAGTACTTGCATACGGCAAGGACATTGAACAGCTCGTTGAGTTCTTAACAAGTGAAAAAAAGAGTAACGTTCATGAAGTATCCCCGGAGGACATTAGAAACTTTCTCTTGAAGTTAGAAAAATCCGGCTACACCAAAAAGTCTCTTTCCAGAAAATTAAATTCAACCAAAACATTTTTCCGATTTCTAAAAATCCAGGAATACATAACAGATGACCCGGCAAGCATGGTCGAACACCCAAAGTTCGATACCAAACCACCGAGAATCCTAACTCCCCTGGAATACCGGGCACTTCGCGATGCCGCAAGAGACGATGCAAGACTTGCAGCAGTTATTGAAGTTCTTCTGCAAACCGGAATTAGAATCGGTGAGCTGGCCAACTTAAAAACAGACGATGTCTATTTTTCCAAAGATGGTAAAGAAGGCCACCTTTATATTGCTGTACAGGAAAACAGAAGCGAAAGAACAGTACCTTTAAACAAATCTGCAGAAACTGCCTTAAAAAGATATTTAGAAGTAAGAGCCAAAACTCCAAACAATGCCCTATTTGTTACCAAAAACGGCAGACCACTTTTGGTTAGAAACATCAGAACGGCAATCGACAGATATTACAAAAAAGCAGGAATAACAGGAGCAAAAGTAAACGACCTTAGACACACTTGGGTTGCACACCACTTATCACGAGGTACTTCCTTATTATTAATAAGCAAAGTTGCAGGTCACAAAAGACTCTCAACTACAGAAAGATATTTAGCAATCGTCCAGCCCCCTGCCGGCGAAGAAAAAGTTAAACTCGAAGAACTTTAAGACTTCTTTTTAAGAAAACTAGAAATCACATCAAAAATTATAGTTCTTTCAAATCGTCTTCCGAAAGCTCTGCTTGTCTCACAATTTTGCTCAAGGTCCCAGTAGGAATTGGCCCAGGATGCACCGCTACTTGTGTCCATCTACCATCGGGATGAACCATACGTATGTGACTTCCTCTACCTTCACCTTTTTCAAAACCTAGTTTCTGTAGAAATTTAATAAGCCTTTGGGGTTTTACATTACGGGGCAATTTGCTCATGCAAAAGAAAGTTTTGCCCCGGCAGGCGCTTTAACCTGCGCGGTAGCAACCATATCTTTATCTGGAGAATCAACAGGCACCTGTTTCCCTTCTTGTACAAGATAGTCAATTGCCAATCCAATCCCGTCTTTTATACTTGCTAAAACTTCATCAATCGAATTGCCATAATCTGAAACCCCAAGGGTAGGACAATAAGCATTATAAACAGTCTTTTTACCCTGTTTTTCGGGTTCGACAATAATTCTGTAAGTTAAAATATCAGTTTGCATTTCAATCGTATTTTAACACACTCGACTACTTCTTCTTAAGGAAACTGCTGACCACGTCGAATATTAACAAAACAACTATCGGAATTAGAAAAAGCCTCCAAAACCACGAAAGATAATAGACCAAAACTATGCCCGCTGTGGCAAGTGTTAAAAATAAGATTTTAGAGACAATCTTCACTTTAGTTAGTGTATTGATTTTACTACATTAGCGATGTTAGTATGGCATCGAAATAACCGAAAGGGCTACAAAAGTCATCTCGACCAAGCTTCACCACTTGGCCGAGATTTTTAAGAAAGAATATGAAAGTTAAACACAAAGCCAAAGCACTCGCCATACGTTGCATAGACTTCCGATTTCAGGAAATGATCAAGCAGGATTTAATAGAAAGAGGGTTAAAAGGCAAGTTCGACAACATAGCAATACCGGGTGTTTCCAAAAATCTAAAAGAAGTTGTCAAATATGCCAAGGTTTCT
>DATIHT010000020.1:0-16622 GCA_035480415.1 Saccharimonadales bacterium (SeqCode)
GCCTGCTTTGAAGCGGTTTGTGTTTCTTGGGATTCTGACATTTAATTATTTGTTTGTGCCGAAGGAGAGATTCGAACTCTCACGGGGTTTAAGCCCCACGAGTTTTTGAGACTCGCATGTCTACCATTCCATCACTTCGGCGCAGGTTAAACCTAGAATTTTAGGCTCGATTATTATATCATCAACAATAATTACATGAAGGTCGAGATAGTAAAACAATCTGAGATTACAAAGTTAGATACCGAGGTATTAGTCCTTGGGGTTTTTGTTGGTGAAAAATTAGCAGACGACAAAAATGTAAAACTTGTAGATAAGCTTACAGGCGGAACACTTGTAAGGTTTCTGACTAAAAACAAGAAGTTTGGTAAACCGTTTGAATCTACAGCATTTCATATTCCAACGAAAGCTCATAAAAAAATCGAAAAAGTAATTCTTCTTGGTTTGGGAGAAGCGGACAGGCTTGATGCGACCAGGCTTAGACAAGTTGCCGGTTTTGCAGGTAAGAATAAAGGTAAGGATGTCGGTAGTGTTGCCGTTATTTTGCCGGAAGGTTTAATGCTTGTTGAGAAAATTGAAACTTTGATAGTCGGATTTCTGGAAGGTAATTTTAACCCTGGACATCACCAAACTGAAGACAAGCACGTTTTGGATTTTGAAAAGCTGGTATTTGTAACAAATGAGGGCGCAAAGGGCCTGCAGAGCAAAATAGATAAAGCTTTAGTTATTGCCGATTCAATTCATAAAGTTCGTGAGATTGTAAACCAACCGGCCAATGTCGCAACACCGGAATATTTAGTTTCGTTTGCAAAAAAGATTGCGCGCGACGGTAATTTAAAGATCGAAGTATTTAGTGAAAAACAAGTAATTGATATGGGAATGGGAATAATGGCTTCGGTTGCCAGGGGTAGCGAAGAAGATTTGTATTTTGTTGTTATGCGCTATTTGGGTGCCGGCTCCAAGGGGCCAACACTTGCCTTGGTTGGTAAGGGAATTACTTTTGATTCGGGAGGAATCTCTATAAAACCTTCAGAATCTATGGAGTGGATGAAGATGGACATGGCCGGTGCCGCTGCTTGTTTTGGCGCGATAGAAGTTATTTCTAAGCTGAAACCAAAGATTAATGTAGTGGTTGCGTGTCCGCTTACAGAAAATTTGCCTTCGGGAAAAGCAACAAAACCGGGCGATGTTGTAAAAGGCTTGTCGGGTAAAACAGTTGAGGTTATAAACACTGATGCTGAAGGAAGACTGGTTCTTTCGGATGCGCTAAGTTATGTTTCGAAAAACTTTAAGCCGGATTATATTGTCGATGTTGCTACCCTAACGGGTGCAGCTGTTGTTGCTTTGGGTTCTGTTGCTTCTGCTGCTTTGGGCAAACCACAAAAGTTTGTAGACGATGTGATTTCGGCCGGTGAGGCAACTGGTGAGAGATTATGGCAATTACCGCTTTACGACGAATACCGTGACATGCTTAAAAGCTATATTGCAGACATTGCCAATGTTTCCTCAACAAGAGGAGCCGGTACAGAAACAGGCGCTAAGTTTTTGGAAGAATTTATAGACAAAAAACAAGCTTGGGTGCATTTGGATATTGCACCGACTGCGTGGGAAGAAGGGGAAAAACCTTACATTGCAAAGGGTTCTACTGCATTTGCGCTGACTACTATGGTTGAACTTGCACTCAAACTCTCAAAATGAGCGAACATGGTTTACGCATGATTGCTGATGTATATCCTTGGATGATTGCCGATCATAACGACCATTTACCCTTGGAGCAAGGTCAGATGTTACAAAAGATTAAGACAGGTATAGAGCTTGAAATTGGGTTAAGTGAAAGAGAAGAAGGAATGTTTGCTATGTCATTGCCGGGAGAGGAGAATCCTTCGGTAACTGTTGGCCCTCACGAGCTGATTAGATTTTTAAGAAGTGCTGTTAATCATCATAAGATTGGCCGATTGATGCGCCATATGCTTTATGAAGGGACTGTTGTTTTAAGTGAGCCGACATCAAGAGTAGAGAGAGGTATCAAATGATTAATGTAACGGAACTGCGAGCTGGTATCGTGTTTGAAGAACGAGGGGATTACTTCCTTGTCTTGCAGTACGAACATATCAAAATGGGCCGTGGGGGTGGGACTATAAAGGTAAGGGTGAGAAATATTGCAAGTGGTGCAAATATTGAAAAGTCATATCCAAATGGGGCAAGAGTTCAGGACGTAAGTCTGGATCGAAAGAAGGTCCAATATTTATACAAAGAGGGGCAGAATTATAACTTTATGGACAATGTTACTTTTGAGCAATTTGCGCTTGGTGAAAAACTGGTTGGGGAGTATGCGCCTTACCTGAAGGAAGGTTTGGAAATTGTTTTGTTTTCTATCGGTGAGCGGCCAATGTATATTGAACTTCCCAAAATTTTGGAATACAAAATTACACAAACCGGCGGATCGTCTAAGGGTAATACAGTTGGTGCTGCACAAAAAGATGCGCTTATGGAAAATGGTCTTAATGTAAAAGTACCTTTGTTTATTAAAAACGGTGAGGTTATCAGAGTTGATACAAGATCTGGTCAGTACGTTGAGCGTGCTAAGTAATATTTCTCCTATAGTAAGTTAATTTGTTATAATCCCCTTCAATGATAGAGCAAAGAAAAGTTGTTTTGGTAGAGCCGCCTTCTAGCTGGGTTGTTGAAGGTTTTGATGTGAGTTCTACTGCGACCTCGTATAGAAAACTATCTATGACTCATGCCTATGTCTACATGACTGTTCTTGATGGTTTAAGTAGAAATGATGGGGTTATTCCTGATGTTTCGCAAACGTTAGACGTTCTGCCTGCTCTTTTGAGGAATTACTACCAGAGAGGATGGGAGCAATTGAGGCATGAGTTGGTATTTAACGGGGAAATACTTAAACGCTTTAAGGGCAGGGAAATAGAAGAATTACTTTTAAAATCTGGAGATCTTCCGAAGGAAGTTGTTAACGATGTATTGGGAAGCGCAAATAGAATACGTTTCTTTCAACCTACGCCCGGTATTGGAGTTTTCTCAGTTTCTTCAAATTATTATGATTATTTGAGGGAAAATAAAGTTGTGCCGAAAGATTCCGCTGGTGTTTTTCATGAAAGAGGATACGATCCTTCGTTTATTGTAATGGATGAGACTCAACCAGACGCCGATGATATTCTTAAACATGAGATATCACATTTTATGGTGAATGTTTTGCAGTGGCATAGTTTCCCGCAAAGAAGAAACAAAACGAGAGAACTAAATAGTCCATTTGCAGATTTTCAAGACGAGTTAGTTTGTTATCTGGCGTCGGATATTGACCCAACTATTAGAAGCTATCATGCTTTTGGTGATCCGCTGGATAGACAAAGCGTAATTTGGGTAGAAAATACGTTAAAATTTGCTTCTGATTGTATTAATTACAGCAAGCAAAGAGGGATTGATCCTTCTATATATATTTATTCGACAATGGTGTCGCGAAATTTTACTGACCTGATGCAGAGATTTTCCAGAGTTACTCAGTGGAGTATGTAGTTTATCTTATTGTATTGGCAATTATCTGGTTTATATTTCCAGTTGAGGTTAAAGTAAAGGCAACAACAAGTCCCACAGTCACAATTTGTGTTACAAGTCCCCAAGGAAGCTGCATTTTAGTCTGAAGATTGTGTCCTACCCAGTATGCCCATGTGAATGGCGGAACTTTTATGTTGAACATGACAAAAGGGGATTCCATCCAATCCGGGAATTGTGCGGCAATTACCATTACAAGAAGATAATTTAAATCGACAATATTTCTAAAGATTAGAAAAGTTAAGGCAAAGCCTAAAACCACGTCTAAAACTGCTTCTGCTCTTAGACGAAAAGCTGTTTTTTGTCTGCGGTTTGTTGCCGGGTCCCAGTGCGGAATAAGGTCGGCAAGTATGTGGGAGATAATTGCAAGCGGGATTCCTAGCCAGGGGTTTATGACAATTACTGCTATGCTTGCGCCAATTAGTGCATGTGCCGTTGCGGTCATTTAAACAAATGGGAGCCAGTTTTGGCTCCAATTGGATTGTAGCATAAATATAATTTTCAATTTTAAATTTTCAATTTTTAAAATTATGCTAGAATTTAAGGCTAATGGCCCCTATTATTTCTGCACTTACTAACATTGCTTACCCGGCGGGTATTTTTTTGGGAATACTGTTTTTTGTATTTTTATTTTGGCGTGCTTGCAGGCATGAGCTTTTTGATAGCGAGGAAGCGTTCGATTTAATCCTGGCCGGTTCTTCGGGAGCTTTTGTTTTTGCCAGGGTTTTTGATTTTGCGTTTCGCGAAGGAGTGAAAACTTTTTCCAGGTTTGTATTTTTTAATAGGTACGGCGGTTTTGACTTTTGGGGAGCACTTTTGGGTTTGTTTGTCGGACTCGTGATTTTTTCTAAATTTAAAAAGGTGGACGTTAAGTTCGCTCTGGATTTGTTTGCAGCACCGATTGCTTTTTTCCAGTTTTTAATTTCTCTGGGTTCTTATATATCTTCAAGATCGAATTTGGACTTGTTTTCTACAGTTGGTTTTTTGGTGATTTTTATTATTCTAAAGCGGCTGGCGACAAAGGTGAGACACAAAGGTTTTTTTGCTTTGTTCTATTTAAGCTCAACTTCAGCCTTGGAGCTTATGCTATTTAAGTTTAAAGACAATTTACACTATATAGGGAAAATTCCTTACGAGCTTGCGTCACCCGGAATATTTTTTGTTCTGGCAATTGTTGTCTGGTATGTTTTTGCAAAGAGAAAGCTAAAGGCGGATGTTAGGGATTTACTGGGTTTTTTGATGCTTTCGGTTTTTAGGTTTTTTAGGATGATAAGGAGTGCGGATGAGGCCGGCAGATTTTCTAAATCTGTAATTTTGTTTCCTTATTATATTGCCAGAACTATATTTTTTGTTTTTGTTACAATGGGTAAGGAAATTAAGGCATCTTTACTGGAGTTGTTATACGTTTTTGGTTTGAGGAGATTTTTTAAGTAACTAATTATTACGAATGATTAATATCAAGCAACTTACAGGCAAGATAGAAGAACAACGAAAAGCTATTACTTCCCGGCTTTCTCGGTTGAGGCGGGAAGATCCTTTCTCAACAACCGACAGGTCTTTGATTGTGGAACCGGCAACAGATGCCGCTGCACTTTCCGGACACGAACAAACAATGGTTTTGGAAGGAAGATTGCAAAGCGATCTTAAAGAAATCGAAGCGGCTCTTAAAAAAATCAAAAAAGGAACATATGGTAAATGCGAGCGATGCGGCAAGCCGATTGAGGCAGCACGACTGGAAGCAAAGCCCTCTGCGATATATTGCCTGAAGGATGAGAGCGAGATAGAAAAGAAGAGAGGGTAATTGAAAGTTGAGAATTGAGAGTTGAAAATTAAAGAGTGATAAGCAGTAGTCCCCGAACAATTATTCCGTTCATCATTTTAATCGTTATTTTTGACCAGGCGACAAAATTTTTGGCGCTGCGATATTTGCATACGGTATGTAACAGGGGAATTGCGTTTGGTCTATTGCCGGATTTTGCCAACGTGGTTATTAGTGTTGCCGTCGTTTTGATAGTCGGTAGCTTGTTGACGAGGAGCCTCCTCGTCAAACGAGGAGGCTCCTCGTTTGGTAGCGTGGGACTGTCTTTGATTTTAGCTGGTGGGGTTTCGAACTTGATTGACCGATTGGTACGCGGTTGCGTGGTTGATTTTGTTAATCTTAGAATCTGGCCTGCTTTTAATCTGGCAGATAGCTTAATATGTATTGGAGTTGGACTATTGGTAATAGTCTTGGTTTTAAAAGGAGAAAACAAATAGCCTGTGATATAATTTTGCCGATGACGCCCCCAGATATACATTTAAATATCTCTCCTAACGAAGTCGCTGCATTAAAAGATTTTGTTGCTGGTCATGGTGGCTCAATAATAAGTGAAAAGCTTTTGCCTTCTGAAATCCAGGTGCCAGAATCTTCACTTAGTTGGACTGAGGAAATGGATAGAGTTCAATTGTTAATTACAAAATCAAAAGATAGGTATGAAGATGGTCAAAAAGCAGAGATAGTAGGCTTGCTTGGACATCATGATCTTAGGTACCATCCGGAAATTCACTCCTATGCTGGAGACACCGATAAATTTGCTCAAGATGTTTGGTCTGTACTACAGTATTCTGTTGACGAATATAGAAAGCATGACGATCGACCTGCCTTTTCTAAATTGTCGGGGAAATATGGTGGCTCGGTCTATAGAAATTTAGGTTATGGAATTTTAACGCCAAGGGAAATTAGATTAACTATTCAATATTTTGGTCTTTCGGGTGAAAGAAAATCCAACCTTGAATTACAGGCAAGCGAAGGTTTAGCAGCTGTTCGTGATTTATTAACCTATCCCACAAATCATTTGTATTCTGGAATAATGGCTTTAAACATAAGAAGAGCTTCTCAATCTGTTGCGTAATTTTAAATATCCATTAGAAAATGTTAAAAACAGCTGATATTGTATTTGAAGATAAGTGGATTCTTGTTGTAAACAAGCCCGCGGGTTTGGTTGTTAATAAATCAACTACAATTTTGGAAGACACTTTGCAGGACGATTTGTCTGTATATTTTGGTCTTAAGCCTAAGGAACTTGGGATAGGCGACAGGGCAGGGATTGTGCATAGGCTGGACCGCGAAACATCCGGACTTTTGGTTGTTGCCAAGACAAAGTCTGTTTTTGAAAATTTACAAGCTCAGTTTAAAGGCAGGGAAGTACAAAAAAAATATATTACTTTGGTCCACGGCAGGGTGAATGGGGAAGAGGGGCAGATAGAAGGACGGATTATGAGAATCGGTAAATTTGGCAGATTTGGGATTGCGGATTCCAGATCGCAGGAAGGTAAAGAAGCCAGGACAGATTACAAAGTTGTACAGCGTTATGTTCTATCTAAACAAGGACTGTCCTTGTTAGAAGGACAGTCCTTGACCAAAAGCAGGTTAAATTACCTTAAGAAACAGGCGGTGGATTACGCACTTCTTGATGTTTTCCCCAAAACAGGCAGGACGCACCAGATTCGGGTGCATTTGAAATCTATCGGGCATCCGGTGGTTTCCGACCTTATTTACGGGCCGGGGAAGTTGTTAAAGTTTGATATTCTATGGTGTCCGAGATTATTTTTGCATGCTGGATCTATTTCTTTTATGCATCCGGCAACAAAGAAAAAAGTGGAGTTTGAAGTTGATTTGCCGCAAGATCTGCGAGAAGCTCTTGAACGACTAACGACTAACGACTAACGACTAACAACGGGCTGTTTTTACTAAGCAGACTTGACTTCGCGGACTGGGCATTTAACAATAGGTTTACTTAAAATCTGCCCAATGCCAGTATTGTTTTTACAGCTTTCCAGTGTTTTGGTTCTTGCCACCATTTTGGGGATTATTGCCAAGACCCTTAAACAGCCGCTTCTTCTGGCTTATATTTTTTCCGGCTTTATAATATCTGTTTTAGGATTTTTCAAAAACGTAGACAGTAGCGCTTTGGACTTGTTTTCGAACCTGGGAATTGCGTTTTTGTTATTTTTGGTAGGGATCGAACTTAGGATTGATGATTTGAAGTTTGTGGGTAAGGCGGCAGTTCTTACAGGTATTGGCCAAATTGTCTTTACAGCCATTGTGGGTTTTGCGCTTTTTGGCGGGATGGGTTTTAGTGCGGTTGCCTCTACATACATGGCAATTGCGGTTACTTTTTCTTCGACTGTAATTATTATTAAGCTTCTTGCCGAAAAACACAGCTTAAAATCCTTGCATGGGAAATTAACCGTAGGGTACCTTTTGGTACAGGATTTTGTGGCGATTTTGGCGCTTATGATACTTTCCGGTTTTGGTGCTTCGCATGCGCCAACGGTTGGGACTGTGGTTTTGATTTTTGCAAAAGGAATTCTTTTGGTATCGCTTTCGTATCTGGCATCAAAAACGGTTTTGAAATCTTTGTTTGCTCTAACTTCTACATCTACAGAACTTTTATTTGTGAGTGCTATCACCTGGGCATTTTTTGTGGCGGCAGTTGGTGCGCTTTTTGGGTTTTCGATTGCAATCGGTGCTTTTTTGGCGGGTATTGCCATTGCCTCCAGTCCGTACAGTATTCAGATTTCCGGAAGGGTTAAACCGCTTCGCGATTTTTTTACAATTTTATTTTTTATTCTTTTGGGGGCATCTATGTCAACAGGTGCATCGCATGTGTTAATTTGGCAGGTTGTTTTACTTTCTGCATTTATTCTGGTTGGCAAGCCCTTGATTGTTTTTGCGATTCTTCTTTCTTTGAAGTTTAGAAACAGGACTTCGTTTATGGTTTCGATTTCCGGTGCCCAGATTTCGGAATTCTCGCTTATTTTGATGGCTTCCGGGTTGGCAATTGGGCATGTTGATTCTTCTGCTGTTTCTCTAATTGCCACAGTTGGAATAGTCACAATTACATTGTCTTCGTACATGATTTCTTACAGCGATAAAATCTACAGGACGCTTGAGGGCAAAATAGGATCTGTTTTCCCGGAAAGGGCCCACGACCCTTACGTTGCAAATAGAGAGGCTTTGAGAAACCATGCAGTTTTGATTGGCGCAGAACAAATGGGTCTGGATATTTTGGATTTTTTGAAGAAAAAGTTTAAGGACAAAAGCGACATTTTGGTTGTGGATTTTAACCCAGAGATTATTGATGAGTTGAGGGCAGATGGTTTTAATACGGTTTTTGGCGATATTGCAGACCCGGAAGTAATGGAGGAGCTGGAACTTGGTCGTGCGAAGGTGATTATTGTGACTGACCCGGACGAGCCGGACACTGCCCGGCTTATAAATTTTGCCAAAAAGAAGAATTTCCGCGGGCCGATTATCGCTACTTCCTACTGGCTTCATGACGCCCTAAAGCTTTATGAGCTTGGGGCGGATTATGTTGTTGTACCGGATCTTGTCGGCGGGACTCATGTGGGCAAGATGATTTATGAAAACTGGGACCACTTGGACAGGATTAAAAAACAACGAACGAAGCACTTTAGACAGTTAACAGAGTATCGCTTGTTTTAGATCCGGGTAATCAGTGGGTTATAAAAATTATTAATTAAAAAGCTGAGAAGAATTTGGCGTAAGAATATGTTTCTAAAAATCTATCTGAAAATGAAGCATAGCATACCCAATGATCTTTAAGGCTCTGATCTTCCGCTATTTGAATTCCATGAGTACCTACAACAGGCACTTTTTTATTGAAAGTCTTTTTCTGACCAGAACCATCTACAATATCTTCACCTTTTGCAATATCAGCTATGTACTCTTCTTCTAGTGGAAAGTATTCGCGGGTAGTGGGAGTTTCCAGTAAAATATATCCTTTCAGCTTGCTTAAGTTTTCATATGTGAAAGGTTTACCATTCAATTCGTAACAGGCTTTTACAAATTGTGTGCTTGTTGCGGCAGCAGGGAAGAGACCTCTATATACAGCAAATGCGAATACGCCAATAAGAAAACCTATCGCTAGATATAAATAACCCTTTTTTGAATTTTTAAGTTTTGCCACAATTAAGTATTTCAAGAGACGAGTATCATGTCAAGCGTCGGTTTCTTAGTTGCCCAGAGGGTAGATTTTAGAGAGCTAAGCGATTAACGAATTTTCTGAGTCTTTCTTAAATTAGGCTGGTCTGATTGGACCGACGGGGATAAGTGGTCCCTTAGGAGTAGAGTGAACGTCAAATTGGAACTGATATGGAAGTGAAAATGTCGGATTCGGCTTGCCGTCTTTTGTTAGAGCGCCGCTGTTTATTAGTACCACAAATTTCTTTCCGGACAACTTATCCAATGGCTCTTTTACTCCGCCTCCGAAAGCTAAGATAATGTATTTACCTTTTTCTGTTACCGTATCTATACCGCCGACAACTTCGTTCAATGAATAGTCGTTTTCGGTGGTTAGCATAAATGCAGATAGCGGGATGTCCTGAGGGTTAAGGTTCGGGATTGTCGGTTTGGGTGCTGCTGCCTGCACGCCATTTAGCCTTAATGTCATGAAAAAAATCTCGCTTTGATTTGTGGTTACTGTAAAAGAGGCGAAAGATTCTATGCCATATTTTTGGATGAAATCCGATGGAAACTGTGTCCATGGAACCTTGGTAAGATCTGCATTGTTTACGTCTTTGAACTGAGTTATTTTGCCCAGGTTAAGTTCGGGTAAGGTTTTGGCTCTTTCCGTGATAATTTCCCTAAATTCTTGGGCTTTTCTTACTGTCAGTTCTATGTTTAGGTTGTCTATTGACAGTGTAGGGCGGCCGTTGCTTTCGGGTGTTGGCAATGGTGTGGGTGATATTGTTGCTTCTGCTTTTGTCGGACGTCCCGGTATAGATGGTGTTGGAAAAGATTTTATATCCCGCACTGCACCTGGAACAGCGGAAGCGTTAAACTGTGCCCTCAAAGCGTTTTCCTGTGCATTATCGCCAGAACATGCTGTCGAAAAGACAGAGGCACCGATGAAGGCTACTGGTGGTACATATTTGAAAAGAAGATCTCCTAAGTGCGGACGACGATCGCTCATTTAGTGTAAATTGTATTTTGGTTGAGTGCGCTTGTCAATTTGGCTCCTTGTTGATTTTCACGCAGCATGGTTAAAATAGAGTTAGGCATCTTTTAAAGAGAGGATGTGATTTTTCCTTATGGGTTCATTTGGCGGTTTTTACAAAGGAGATAAAAAGAAAAAGAAAAAGGAAACCTTGGAACGTCAGGCAATGAATATTCCAAGAGTATACGCGCCTCCTAAGGTAGAGATTATCAGCAGAGGGAAGAAGGAGAAGTAAATTTTTAATTTTTAATTTTTAATCAATTTCTAATTAATAAATTAAACAATTAGGCAAATTTAGAAAGTGTAAGTGGAAGTTCTTCGGTCCGCCCTTTGGGCGAGACAAGGCAGACTAAGCTGGTTTTACCGGCTTTGTGACAGATTATCATAATCTAAGAATTAATAGATCTAAAAAACCAAAAGTACGTGCCGGCAGTGTTCGGTTGTACAACATGGCTGGTATTTTGGTGGTTTTGATTTTGGTATTTTTTGTCTTTTGCGGAATTTTGAAAAGTTCGGGCAATAGCAAGGTCCCCAAGCCAAAATGGGATGGTTCTTCCGCCTTTAGTGTTGTTTTAAATACGCAGCCTGTTTCTGTTGTTGTTTACAACCCCAATTCCAAAAAAATTACACAGGTAAAGTTGAATGATGAGCTGTATACCCAAACAGGGGATGTAACAGAACCCCTTAAAAAAATCACAACTGCATCCGGTGATGGTGAGGCTCTTTCTAAAGTTGCCACTTATGCAACCAGGGCGCCCGTTTACAACTACATAATTTTGAAAAACAGGGACGAGGTAAACGAGGTGAATATGGAAAAATATTTTGGTAATTTTGTCTCCTTTGTAACACCTGTCAGGGTTTTATTGTTTGGGTCCGGGTTTGCGGATACAAATATTGCACGATTCGATTTGTTAAGGCTATGGTGGCAAGCAAAAGGTCTTAGTACCAATAACCTGGATTTGGTAGAAACTTCAAATAGAACGCAGAACATTATTCTTGCCGGCGGGGAAAAAGTGCTGGGGGTAGACGATGTTTCGATGCAACGGCTTTTTGGACAATACATGGAAAACAGTAAAGTTTTGGAGGAAGGGGCAGAAGTAAATATAATCAACGCCAGTGGTTCTATAGATGCTTACAAGCTGGCTTCGGATCTTGTTTATTCTGTCGGCGGAAGAGTAGGCGCAATTTCGGCAAACGAACAAAAGCAGCCAACAACAGTTATTCGTGTACGATCTTCTTCTTATAGCGCCTCTTATTTGGCAAAGGTATTTGACTGTGATATAAAGTCTGTGCCAAACATTCCCACTGGCAAGATTGAGCTTGTTTTAGGGGCGGATTTTTTGACTAAATATTAACTTATGTCTTCTGTAATTTTCGTAATTTTAGGTATTGGAATACTTGGTGTTTCGTTTGTAGTTGCGCTTGTTTCCTTGGTTCGCGAGGAAAAACAAAACGGCCAGATTTTAGAAGCCCAGGCAAAATCTGTACCTGAAAACCCCGAAGGGGCTGCAGCTTTGCAAAGTGTGAATATGCCTGTTTCCGGCGGCGGACAAATCGATGATCTGGCCGCAAAGGTGGCAATCGAGGAGAAAAAACAGGAAGGGCTGAGTGTGCAGGCACCTGCAGCTGTGCAAGAGCCACAGCCTCAGGAGCAAAAAGAAGAGCGTCAACCTTTTCCGTGGGAAGATAATTCAAGTCAAAGTCAAAGTCCTGTAACACCTATTGTTGTTGCAGGTGATAACGTTTTGGAAGATGTGAAGATGGATACGGCCCCAGTTGAAGAAGAGATTATTCCTTCTGTGCATCGTTTTCCGAGTTTGTCGCAAAAACCTGTTGGTGAGGTGAAGCTTTCGGATTTAACAAACAAGGACGATGTTTAGACTAGAGACTAGAGACTAGAGACTAGAGACTAGAGACAGATATCCTTAGGAGGAAATTAATTTCCGTCCTCAAAAACGCTGATGCGGTTTTGAAAAGAAGGCTGATTCTGGAATTTTGTTGACCTCTGAATTTCTCTGACGAAAATTGTTAAGTTTTTTGTGGTTGAGCTTTTAACGTACGCATCGTATTTGTTGCCGCCCGTTATAAAGCCTATGAGCTTGTGTGCCAAATCGTCCGGGAAGGCGCCAAGATAAGTTCCACTTTGGGTGGCGACTGAGATTGCATGGTTTTTCGGATTAATCATTAACTGGTCTCCGCAGTTTAGCGAAGCCAGAACAGAAGGCGGGGCAAGGTTTAGAAGACTCACTAGTTTGGTTTTACCAGGTTCGTCTAAAAATACTCTGGAAAGATTAACTGAGTGGACGTTTGTTTGTGTGTTGCCGTTTGAAATATGAATATTGTTCGGGCCGGATTTTTCCAGCTTTTCTATATTTTTAAGGGCAATGATGTTGTAGGGGTCTACTTCCAGAACTTTTTTGTAGGTCTTCTGGGCCTTTTGATAGTCACCTGTACAAGCTTGTGCGCGCGCCAGACGGTTTAGGGCCTCGGTATTGGTCTTGTCTCCTTTAAGAATCTTTTCGTTGAGTTTGATGGCTTCCTGCCAGTTGCTGCTCAGGGCTGCCACGATTGCAGATTGTGCGAGACTTTCCTGCGATATGTGGGCGCTGGGGTCTGTTGTAGATAATTGCATTTTCGAACTTATGATGATTCACAATAGTTTAAATGAAAATTACCGTCAATGGGTGAAAAAAATGAAACAATAAAAAATTTTTTGCACACAAATTGTTTTCAATACTATCATCACTTCACATAGTACAGGCTCGTAAGATATAATTTCTTTGATATGAGTGGGCATTCAAAATGGTCAACAATTAAAAGGCAAAAGGGAACAGCAGACGCAAAACGCGCGCAAGCTTTTACTAAACTTGCCATGGCTTTAACTATCGCTGTACGAGAAGGCGGCGGAGGTGACCCTGCTTCTAACTTTAAACTCCGTTTGATTATGGACCAGGCAAGAGCTGCCAATATGCCAAAGGACAACATTGCGCGGGCAATTGACAGGGGGATTGGTAAGGGTGGGGGCGGAGAGTTGATGTCCACCGTTTATGAAGGTTATGGCCCCGGAAAGGTTGCCCTTATTGTAGAGGCGGCAACAGACAATAAGAACAGAACAACCGGTGAAGTTAAAAATATTATCGAAAAATCTGGTGGCAGTTTTGTTAACCCAGGTACTGTTTCCTGGATGTTTACAGAAGAGGGGATAATTACGGTGCCAAAGGGTGACAGGTCAATGGACGAATTTTTGGATTTGGCAATTGAGGCTGGTGCCGAAGATGTTGCCGATTCTGGGGATATGGTAGAAATTTACACAAAGCCCAATACGCTGGAGGGTGTAAAGCGGGTTTTGACACAAAAGGGCTTGGAAATTCAAAATGCCGAAATTTCCAAACGGGCAACAACTACTGTTGAGATTAACGATGCCGAGACTGCAAAGCGGGTTCTGGATTTAATGGAGAAGCTTGAGGATAACGATGACGTGGCGAAAGTACATTCGAATTTTGACATCCCTGAAAATTTAATGTCTTAAACTAACTGAGTAGGATTTGTTAGTGGAAGTTCTTGCGGCTCTGGCACAAGTCGTACTGGTCTTACACCGGGATAATTAAGAAACCTAGACAATTGGCGACCTGGACTAAGATCAATTGTTCCTTCCAGGCTGCTTAATCTTGTAGCACTGGCAGATTTTTCGATTATTTCGTTTCCTCCTGAGGAAGTTTCGCATGCCATAATTTAACATTAGATCTTAATTGTGATTACCGCTTGATGTTTTCGCAGTGTGCTGATGATATTAACCTGACAGAAAAGATCTTATTATCTTTCGCACTGTTTGGTCATGGTAAGTTGTTCAGTACTTTGATTCGGATGGTCTGCTGTCTGGATGTTGTAGGCAACACGGTTAGTTGCATCATATATTGACAGACCACCATTACTTACTGAAGACGCAGCATGATCCGGATTTGCAGCCTGAAAGTTTTCAGGATTTTTCATTCGAGCTTCCAGTTCACCATCCGGTCTTGTTACAAGCAGGGTGTCACTACTAAAGTCTACTTGTGAACCATACTTTCGTTCAACGATAATCCTTGCCACATCTGTTTTTTCGGGTGATTTGCACATGCGATCTAGGAGAGTTTTGTAGTCGGGAGTACTGCTGTTGTCGGTGTTTGGTTTTGTGTCAGCTGTGCTTAGCCCGATAACACCGGCAATCGCCAGAGTGCCAACGGCAGCAGCGCCAAGAAATGCGTTGCGTAGGAATTGGGGACTTTTTCTTGTAATAGGTTGCATTAGGTTCGATTATAGTTATGGGCTGATTGAAAAACAACCGGTTGATTAGGCAACCAGTTTTGCTGCTCCCAAAATCTCACTGTTTTCGATTTTGGCAAAGGTAACGTTGTATTGGGGTATAAGTTTTTTTAAATATTCTCCGATTTGGTTTTCGATGTTAAACCAAAACAAACTGCCTTCCATTACAAAAATCATATCCTTTTTTTGGAACTGGGTTATTGCCGCGATTGCGCAAGCCGAAAGTTGGGCAGATTTTTTGAAAAGGTCTTTGGCTATTTGTGATACCTGACCCAGGTTTTTGTTGGCGATAGTGTTTAGTTCTGCTGTTGAGTTTATAGCTGGATAGTCTAGCATCTGGCATTCTACTATTAAATTAAACTGCTTGTACAAATAGGCACCGGCGATTTCTTTTTCCAGGAGCCAGCCGCCGGGTTTTGTGGAATTTTTATCTATCTCTTTGGCTTCTTCGCTTATTGGAAACTTATCGAAACTTGCAGCTTCGAGATTAACAAGACTGTTTTTGTCCAAAAAGATAGCGAAGTTTACGCCGGTTCCTAGAACTCCGGCTGATACTTGATCGTAGCTGTATTTGGTCAATGCTGATAAGAGGAGGCAGATTGTGTCGTTACCAACAGAAACAGTAATTTTTCTGCCTGTTTTTTCAAAAACATATTTTTCAATTTCCACTCCGACCTTTTCCCCGTAAAGACCTTCGAGTCTATGTTCTTTGGAGGCGGAAAATAATATGCCGTCCAGTTTACCTTTTTCAAATGTCGGCTTGATTGCAAAAGTAAAGTTTAGGGCAAGAGTTTTTGTATCTTTGTTTAAGATTTTCAAAATGAATTCTAAAAAATCTTCTTTGGTGTTGAAAGGGGAAACGGGCATTTCCTGTTTATTTTTGAGAACTGTTTTCCCGCCTGCGTAGTTAACTGTTGCTTCTTTGCAGATTGTGCCGCCGGTGACAATTACCTGAAATGTTTCGCCGTCTTTGACTAAGTTAGACTTAGGCAGTTTGTTAATAACGTAAGGGAGACTGGTTTTTTTGCCGGCATTTGCACTTTCTAATTCTTTTAAAAAGTTTGCCTGAATCTGCTTTAGGGTATCGAGATCCATATGAAGATCAATATATATTATGCAGTAAGTTTTGGAAAGCTGGGGATTACTATTCTATTTCTGTTTCGGATTTTGCTCATTTCTGCTTGCCATCTATTGTAATAGTGCCAGACAGTATTTTCTTCCAAAGAATGTTGAAGTCCTCTAAAGTTTCTTGCTCTAGATGGGGCATCCTGGGTTAATGCTTCATATAAGGCTGTTTCTAATTCCAATTCGTCTCTTGGGTTTACAACGAGTGCGTTTTTGCCATAGGTGTAATATGCTCCGCAAGAGCGGCTCAAGACTAAGTTTGCATCTTTTTTGTTTACCGCAATTCCTTCAGAAGGTATAAGATTTTGACCGTCCGAATAAGGTGCTACTAAAAAAGTGTCAGTTGCCATATAGTGGGCTACCAGTTCTTGTCTTGGCCACCTGCCCAAGATTGTTTCGACGGGTTTTGTGTGGAACTTTGTATTAATGCTATCGTCGGCTGCTGTTATTTCTCGGACTAATTCTTCTGTTACAGGAAGACTCATACGGCTTGGGATTGCCAGAATTGTCATATGAACTTTATCGATAAGCTCCGGATGTTTTTCGAGAACAGTCTCGAGTGCTCTTATTGCCGCCGGAATAGCCTTGGTAACATCTGTTCTGCCTACAACTAAAATTTCGTGCTTG
>DATIHT010000021.1:0-7447 GCA_035480415.1 Saccharimonadales bacterium (SeqCode)
TTAATAGGATTCTAACTCCCCAAATTCAGTCGTCAAAACTCTTAAATCTTCTAAATGTAAAGTACATGGTTTCATTCGACGAAATAAATTCGCCGGATCTGGTAAAAGTAAACCAAGAGGGGATAACAAAAACTTACGAAAACAAAAAAGTGCTACCCAGAGCCTTTTTTGTTGAAAATGTAATTCCAGCACCAAACAAAGAGGAAGAGTACGCAACCTTATTAAGGCCTGATTTTGATTTATCAACAAAAGCTACAGCAGAAGGTTATTCGTATGGAACACAACCGTCATTCGCAAAAGCCGAAGTATCTAATTACTCCGGCTCAACACTGGTCATAAACACTGAATCTGCCAGATTTAGACCACTTGTTGTGACCAATATCAACTACCCTGGATGGAGAGCAAAAATAGACGGTAAAGAAACAAAGATTTTTGAAACGGATGCGATCTTTCAGTTAGTTGAAGTGCCACAGGGAAAACATTCCGTCGAATTTAAATTTGCACCGCAATCATTCTATAATGGACTTTATCTCTCGGTGGCTGGCCTTCTGCTGACACTAGGAAGCACTGTATTCATATGGCAAAGAAAATATCAGTCATAATCCCAAATTATAACGGAGAAAAACTTCTTGCCAAAAATCTTCCTCAAGTTTTTAAAAATACACAAGGCGCAGAAATCATTGTGGTCGACGATGCGTCAACAGATAATTCTGTAAACTTGGTCAAAGAAGAGTTTGGCAAAGTAAAGGTTATCGAACAACAAAAAAACGGTGGGTTTGCTCACTCTGTAAACACTGGAGTAAAAGCGGCAAGCGGAGACCTTGTTCTTCTGTTGAATTCAGATGTGGCGCCAACCCCGGGATTTTTAAAACCTGCTACCGATCACTTCAAAGATTCTAACCTGTTTGCGGTTGGTCTTATGGATCTAAGTCATGAAGACGGTAAGGTAATCAATAGGGGTAGGGGAGGCGCAAAATTTCAAAAGGGATTTCTTATGCACTTTGCAATGTCCAATGAATCCGGAGAAACACTGTGGGTATCCGGAGGGTCAAGCTTAATCGACAAGAAAAAGTTTTTAGAACTGGGCGGGTTCGATGAAATATATGCACCTTTTTACTGGGAGGATATCGATCTTGGGTACAGGGCCCAAAAAGAAGGATATATTTGCATCTTTGAGCCAAAGTCCCAAGTTGAACATTATCACCAGGAAGGCGCGATCAAAAAAAACTTTTCGCCGTCGTTTGTTAAAACTACTTCTTACAGAAACCAGTTTCTTTTTGTGTGGAAAAATATATCTGATTATCAATTTTTAATAGAACACCTTATGTGGTTGCCAATTAACATCGCAAAATCATTTATTGCGCTCGATTGGCCGTTTTTGTTAGGATTCACGAAAGCTCTTTTTAAACTGCCCCAATTGGTATTTAACTACCAACAAGAAACCGTAAACGATAAACTATCAGATAAAGAAATAATTAAAAAATTTGAAAAACCATAACGTCCTTTGGGACACCAGGAAAAAACCAAAAATAATAGTAGTTATGCCGGCATACAATGCCGAGCAAACGGTTAAGAAAACTTACGACGATCTTCCCAAAGATCTAATCAGCGAAGTTATTCTTGTGGACGATGCTTCAAAAGATAAAACTGTAGAGAGAGCTAAGAAACTAGGCATTACTGTTTATTCTCATCCCAAAAATCGTGGATACGGCGGAAATCAGAAAACCTGCTATGACCAGGCACTAAAGCGAAACCCTGATGTTGTTGTTATGGTCCACCCTGATTATCAGTACGATGCCAAACTGGTAGGTGTTATGTGCGAAGCAATAGTAAATGGCAGAGCAGATATTATGCTTGGTTCAAGAATCCAGACAAGAAACCAGGTATTAGCAGGCGGAATGCCACTTTACAAATATTTCTCAAACAGGTTTCTTACCCTTTTTGAAAACCTGGCACTTGGCATGAATCTTTCCGAATATCACACCGGATACCGGGCATATTCAAAAAAAGTTTTACAAACGATCCCTTACCATAACTTTTCAGATGACTTTATTTTTGATCAGGAGATTTTAGTATCGTCAATGTCTTATAAATTTAACATCTCGGAAATACCAATTCCGTGTAAATACTTTAAAGAAGCGTCCTCGATAAATCTTAAGAGGTCAACAGAGTATGGCCTTTTAGTTTTGTGGAATGTTGGCCTTTTTCTTCTTTATCAACTTGGCATATACAAAAGTAAGATATTCAAATAGTGTGTGTTAAAATCAGATATGAGCACTAGGAATAATATTATTAAACTTCCTGGTTTAGTAGACATTCACGTACACCTTCGCGAACCAGGCGCAACCCAAAAAGAAGACTTTGAAACAGGAACGAGGGCAGCAATTGCGGGCGGCTATACTCAGCTGCTGGACATGCCAAACAATACTCCCCCTACAACTAGCCCGCAGGCATTATTAGAAAAAGAAAAACTGGCCAAAGGAAGAATATGGTGTGATTTAGGTTTTAACTTTGGAGCAACTCCAACTTCTACTAAATATTTCAACGAAGTGAAAAAACAGGCATTCGGACTCAAAGTCTACATGAATGTAACAACAGGCCCGCTTCTCATAGAAAAGGAAAAGGATCTGGAAAATATATTCAGTTCATGGAAATCAGAAGTTCCAATTATGGTTCATGCAGAAGGGGAGAAACTGGAACTGGCAATTAAACTTGCCAAAAAATACAACAAACCGCTACACGTTTGTCACACAACCGGAGATCAAATAAAAATTATCAAAAAGGAAAAGGAAAACGGGATGCAGATAACTTGTGAAGTCGCACCTCATCATCTTTTTCTCTCAACTCCAGATGTTAAAAGACTTAAAGGGTTTGGAATCATGAAACCACCATTAACCTCAGCATCAGACCAAAAGAAGCTATGGGAATACTTCGATGTCATAGACATAATTGCAACAGACCATGCCCCTCACACAAAACAGGAGAAGGAAGCAAAACCTGCAGCATTTGGTGTTCCTGGTCTTGAAACAACACTGCCTCTATTTTTCAGTGCCATAGCCCAAGGAAAGCTAACAACAGAAACACTTATAAAAATGCTTGCCACAAACCCAAGAAGGATTTTCCATCTCCCAGAACAACCAGACACTTTTGTACTTGTAGATTTTTCCCAAACTTTTAAAATAACAGGAGCTGAAATGTTTACCAAAAATAAATGGACTCCATTTGAGGGAATGCCCGGAAGAGGCAAAGTTAAAAAAGTAGCAATACGAGGTAAAGTAGTCTTTGCAGAAGGCGAGTTCTCAGGTAAACCTGCGGGTAAAATTATCCGTCCAGTAGATTAAATAATTATTTAACTTCGCCTTTGAAGATTTGGTAGTAAACGATCGGCACAAAAAGCAGCATTATAATTCCCGAAAATAACATTCCCGCAATTATTGCACCACCCAAGCCGCGCCATAGCGGGTCAGAAAGTGTAATTGGAATAAGCCCTGCAACTGTAGTGATTGTTCCAAACAAGATTGGTTCAACCCTGCTGGCACATGCATCTGAAATTGCGTGTTTAAGAGTCATTCCTGTTGCCTGATTCCTTCCAATTTTGTCGACAATCATCATGGCCTGGTAAACAACGATTCCAAACAGAGCCAAAATCCCAATCAGGGTAGGGAACGAAAGCGGTGTTCCTGTAAGGGCAAACAATACAAAAACTCCTGATATTGCAAGCGGAATCAAAAGCAGAATTATAAATGCTTTTCTAAAAGATCCGAACTGAACAATCATGGTAGTGGCAATCAAAATAAAAGCAATTACCATAGCCTGCATAATAGAAGTCACAGACTTATTATTCTCATCGTTTACTCCGCCCGTTTTCCATTCATATCCTGCCGGCAAGTCCAGCTTTTTTGCAAAGTCTTCAACACGTTTGTTTTCCGCAGCCAAATTATTCCCGGGCCTTATTGCGCCAGAAACGGAAATAGTTCTCTTTGCATCTTCTCTGGTAATTAAAGTTGGGTTAACCTCCAGTTTGAAAGTACCAAGTGAAGAAAGCGGGTAGGCGCCTCCCAACAGGGACTGAACGCTAATAGATGAAAGATTTTCCGGGTCCTCAACTTCAAAATTTGTTCTAAAAACTATGTCTTGTTTTTGGCCATCAACGCGAAAGTCCTTGTTCAAAGTGAAACCGTTTGCAAATGTTCTTAGTTGATTTGCAATCATATCAGTACTTAAACCCGCCTGTGCAATCGCAGCGTCATCAGGGACGAATACTATCTTACTTGTTCCTGGCTTAATAGATTTCGAAACGTTGGTTACAGCACTTTCAGTATTCAAAAACTCAACCAACTTATTGGCATAAGTATCCAAAGTCCCAAGATCATCCCCGCTGATTTTAATCTGCAAATCGGCACCGGCAGGTGGCCCTCCGGTCAACTCCACAACAGACAACTTGCCATTCGTGTAATCTTTTTCATACTTACTTCTTAATTGTTCGGCAAACTGGGAAGATGTTATTTTCCTTTTATCTTTATCCGGCAGCACAAAGGTAAAAAGAATATTGTTAGAATTTCCGCCGTTACCAGTAAAGCTTTCTGTGCTTATTGTTTTTCCAATTTCAGAAAGTACATAATCCGGCCCTTTAACATTTTTAAATTCACCCAGAAGCCGCCTGGATTCCTCTATCGAAGTTTCCAGATTCGTTCCTTGCGGTAATTCCACACCAATATAAACCAGATTTTCATTAGACTTTGGGAAAAACTCGTTTTTAATGAAACCAAAACCGGCCAACGAATATGCAAAAACGGCAAAAATAACAACCATAGCAAGTACCTTCATTCTGGAAGGTCCGGAGGCAAGGATATTGTCAATAAGCCTTTGGTACCTGTGCGCAAACTTCTGGGAATCAAAAACCCCGCTATCCATTGCCCGGCCTGTTCTGTCAAGAATATTTTTGAGCTGCTTTTTCCTTGAGATTTTCGAACTTAACTCGGACATCAGCTCCCTCCTTACCCTAATTCCAACAAACATCAAAATGCCCCAGACAATAACAACAAGCGGCAATAGCATGCTGCCCTTGGCACTAAGAAAAATAAGCGCACTTAGTATTGTGAAAAAGATTAACCAAAGCAGGATGCGTACTCTGTTTGGAAAGTTAGGCTTAAGAAGAATCATCATCAAAGGCAGTGTAATTAGAACCGCAACTGCAGTAGATGCAATTAGAGTAGTGGAAACTACAATCGGAATTGATTTAATAAATTCACCAATAATTCCACTAGCAACCAAAAGCGGTAAAAATGCCCAGACAGCAGTAATTGTCGTCGACCAGATAGGAACGATAAAATCCCGAATTACCAGAAGCCCGGTTTCGTTTGGTGTAAATTTTCTAACTCTCCAATAAGCAGTAACGGCAGTCACAATAACAATTGCGTCATCGACCAAAAGACCAAGGGCAAGAAGAAGCGAAAACAAGGACAAAAAGTTAATTGTGAGCCCTTGTAACCGCATTACTGTAAAAGCGATCAAAAACGACAATGGAATACAAAAAGCTACAACAAGTGCCTGTCTTATTCCCAAAAATATAAAAAGTACCAAAATAACCAAAAGTATCGTGTCGCGGAAACTGCCAAGCAAATCTGTAAATTGCTTGTTAACCAGCTTAGCCTGATCGCTTACAGAAACCAAACCAAACTCGCTCTCGTAGCCTTTAAGGGACCCGTCTGCAGACGCTCTTGCATCTGCAACTGCCTTGTCAATGTTTACGGAATCAGTTTTAAATACGGAAAAAGTAACGACTCTTTGCGCCTGGGAATTATTATTTGCAAAGTAAGCTTGCGATTGGTTAGGCTTAGACCTGGAAATTACAGTGGCAACATCGCCAAGTTTAACTACCTGTCCGCCAAGATTTACCGTAAGCTCCCGAAGGTCGGCAACCGTCTGCACAGTAGGGTCGACAGTCAAGCTTAGTGAAGAGGCATCTGTATTTAAAATACCGGCAGGCTGCGAATGCACAGCCGTTTGCACTGCACGGGATAAAGTAAGAGGATCGACCTTGTATTGCCTTGCAGCATCATTTTTAATAAGCACCTGAACTTCCTGTTCTTCTATACCGGAAATTACAACTTTTTTAACGCTTGGCAACTTTTCCAACTTATCCTGCAAGTTTTTGGAAAAACTAATAAGCGATGCATCGTCCGATTTTGTAGTAACAAGAAACGTCCAAACCGGTTGATTTTCAAAATCTAACTTTTGGACAATTGGTGTTTGCACATCGCTTGGAAGGTTATTTACGGTATCGACCGCAGATTTTACGTCGTCCCTTGCCTTGTCCGGATCAACTCCGGAATTAAACTCTACAGTTGTTGTAGAAACACTATCGGCAGAAGTTGAGCTAATTTTGGAAACACCAGCAATGCCGTTTAAGCTGTCCTCAATAGGCACAGAAACAAGAGATTCAACGTCCGAAGGCCCCGCGCCTGGAAACACGGCATTTACAATTACAATGGGAATCTTAACTTCCGGGTTTAGCCTTCTTGGAAGCTGCAAAAAGCTGAATATTCCCATTACAAATATGGCGATTATCAAAAGTAAAACAAACCTAAAGTTTGTTAAGTACTTTGCAATAGGCGAATTAAGTAGTTTTGGGTCAAATTTTAATTGACCAAGATATGAGGTTTTTTCAGCCATGGGAATTTTTACTTAACGCTGATTTTGTCACCGTTTACGATATTTCTGGAAAGAATTACGCGATCATTGGCGCCCAGCCCGGAAACTACTTTTACAAATTTTCC
Organism: Saccharimonadales bacterium (SeqCode); assembly: GCA_035480415.1. Classification (GTDB taxonomy): domain Bacteria; phylum Patescibacteriota; class Microgenomatia; order Curtissbacterales; family GWA2-41-24; genus DATIHT01. The sequence goes on from DATIHT010000021.1 coordinate 6,780, forward strand.
CTGCAGTGCTCCAAGAGTTACAGTTTTGCTTGTAGCTCGGTCTACGTCTGCGGTAAAGATATATGTTGAATCCTGGGTTTGGTGAACCGCATCCAAAGGAACCAAAGTGCTTCCATCGTCTGAAACCACCCCGACCGGGACGTGAATATTTACAAAACCGTTATCTGCAAGAAGGTCTGCCACTTCGCGGTCCAAAGTAAAGATTATCGAGTATAGTGAACCATCGGTAGCTTCTCCGGAAATATAAGTTGGTTTTACCTGGTAAACTTTTCCGTCAATTTCAAAATCGGCAGGGTCTACTATAGAAACAGCCCTTGCAATGGATCCCGGAACCTGGGCAACTGCAGTAAGCTCGCTTTTGTTTCCCGTCAAAGTCAAAAGAGTTGTTCCTGGGTTAACAGATTGCCCAACTCTTACGTTTATTCGCTCAATTGTGCCTGCAAACGGTGCAGCCGGTGCCATTTGCGCGGCCATTACCTGCGCAAGTGAAAGTTGTAGTTTACTAATGTCTTTCCCAAGTTCCAAAGATTTTTGCTGTAAATCCAACTGTTGCAGCGCAATATCTTTTTGTAAATCCGAAAGTTTTGCAGGAGGGTTGTCGCCGGAAGCCTGATACTGGGAGTTTCTTAAAGAAGAATTAAGCTGTGCATTCGCAGCAGCAAGCTGGG
>DATIHT010000022.1:0-1852 GCA_035480415.1 Saccharimonadales bacterium (SeqCode)
CTTCTGGAGCTGGGAACAGAAGAAAAAATTCTTTCAATTTTACCTGTTAAAAAACAGGCTCCTAAATCGGAACAGCAGTATAAATTTGTCACCATGGCAACCAAAAGCGGTACCATCAAAAAAACCGCAATTTTATCTTACGAAGCAATCAGAAGATCCGGCATCATCGCAATCAAACTAACCCAGGGCGACCAACTGCGCTGGGCAAAGTTAACAACTGGCACAGACCTCATATTTATGGTTTCCAAAAAAGGTATGTCTATTAAATTCCAGGAAGGCGATGTGCGCCCAATGGCCCGAGACACCATGGGAGTAAGAGGCATAAAGCTTAAAGCGGGCGATGAGTTAATTGGCATGGACGTTATAGATTCTCAAGACGACAAAGCAGACCTTTTAGTCGTTACAGAAAAAGGAATTGGCAAAAAAACACAAATTAGCGCCTGGCCAAAACAACTACGTGGGGGAGTCGGTGTTAAAGCCGCAAGCCTTGCAGAAAAAACCGGAGACATCGTAACTGCGCAAATTCTTACAAAAGAAGACGACGGCATAATCTTAACTTCACAAAAAGGCCAGGTTATGAGAACAACGTTAAGGTCCATCCCAAGATTAACAAGGGATACACAGGGGGTTATTGTTATGAGATTATCCGGCGGCGATAAAGTTGCAGCAACCACAATTTTACAAAAGAAGAAAGAAGAGGAAGAAGCAGAGGCAGTAGTAGAAGCAGTTTTGGAAACAGAAGCAGAAATTGCAAAAACCCAGCCAAAAGAAAAAGGGAAAGCAGCAATCGACCAAACCAAACCGAAGGCACAAGCAAAGACAACCGAAACCAAAGTTGTTAAAAAAAGCAAAAAAAGCTAAAATACCGTAATTTTAATGATTAGAAAACGAGATAAAATTGTAAATACAAACTAACAGGAGCCGTTGGCTCCTTTTTTATAAGTTTGAGTTACCGCGAAAACTTATATCAGAGGAGCGCCATTGACACTTCTGTAGCTAGTGGCAAGGCGACCTGCTGATATAAATATAAATGGCTTTTAAAGCAAAATTAATACTACAAGACGGCACAACATTTGAAGGCACAGGCTTTGGGGCAAAAACTTCCAATTCAGGTGAAGTAGTCTTTGCAACCGGAATGGTTGGTTACGATCTTTCCTTGACAGATCCTTCTTACAAAGGCCAAATCTTAACTTTTACTTATCCACTGATTGGCAACTGGGGAGTACCGCCAAAAGAAAAACTGGAATCAACACAAATTCACGTCTCGGGTCTTGTTATATCCAACCTCACAACAAAACCTTCGCACTGGGAATCTCAAAAAACATTGGACGCTTGGATGAAAGAAGAGGGGATTCCAGGAATCTACGGAATCGACACAAGGAGGCTCACACAAAAACTTAGAGAAACGGGAGTAATGCTAGGAAAGATTATAAACAGTGAAAAGGATGTAAAAATTGAAGACCCAAATCTTAGAAACCTAGTGGAGGAAGTCTCAACACCAAAAGTAAAAATCTACAAAGGCGGAAAATTAAAAATAGGACTCCTGGATTGTGGCGCAAAAGAAAATATCACCCGATGTCTAACAAAAAGAGGTGCAACAGTCTACAGACTTCCATGGAACTACGATCCATTCGAAAACGGACTGGAACTTGATGGACTGATGATTTCAAATGGTCCTGGTGATCCAAAAATGGCCAAAGAGTCAATTGAGATTATTAAAAAATCCTTATCAAAAAAACTACCAACTTTTGGCATTTGCCTTGGCAACCAATTACTAGCACTGGCAGCAGGTGGCGACACGTATAAACTCAAGTTTGGACACAGGGCCCAAAACCAACCAACGATTCAAGTT
>DATIHT010000023.1:0-10222 GCA_035480415.1 Saccharimonadales bacterium (SeqCode)
GTTGTCATAAAAACAGTCATATTTTCGCGCTTATTAATGTCTTTAATGTAACTCCACAAATGATTTCTCGTTTGCGGATCCAAGCCGATTGTCGGTTCGTCTAAAAACAAAATTTTAGGATGATGTAGAAGTCCTCTGGCAATTTCCAGCCTTCTTTTCATTCCGCCGGAGAAAGTCTTAACAAGATCGCCGCCTCTGTCTAAGAGCTCTACAAATTTTAAAAGTTCTCCTATCCTAAGGTCGGCATTTGCAACCTTGTACAACGTTGCATGAAATTTCATGTTTTCCCAGGCCGTCAAATCGTCGTCCAGACTAGGATCTTGGAATACAATGCCAAAAGATCTGCGTACTCCCTCGTTATCCTCAAGAGGGTTTTTACCGTCTACTAAAATTTCTCCCGAAGTTGGCAAAAGAAGGGTGGTTAGCATCTTAATTGTCGTGCTTTTACCGGCACCATTTGGGCCCAAAAACGCAAAAATTTCACCAGGCGCAACGTCAAAAGAAACGTTATCAACCGCAGTGATGTCTTTATATTTTTTAACTAGTTTTGAAACTGAGATTATAAACTCTTGTGCCTTTGCCATGTATATAAGTTTAACAACCACAGAAGCCTTATTTCTACCCCTGTGGTTGTTAAATAGGTGGACAAAATTACTGTCCCTGCGTCGTGTTTTGACCCTGGCCGCCCTGACCAAATCTCATCATTGGATTCAGTTGGATGTTTTGTGCAGTTACGCTTCCGTCTGTGTTCGTCATTCCAAAAACAGCTACGTTTTCGCCATTTGTTAAATCGCCTTTTGTTGCCGTTGCTGCTTTGTTTATGCTTGTGCTATCGGAAAGAATCACAATTTTACTTGTGCCGTCCATAAGCTTAACGGTAATGGAATTGTCCGCAATTGCCGTAATCTGTCCGGCAATAGGTCTATTATTTCCATTTCCCCCTGGGCCCTGTCTTTGTCCGTTTGCACCTTGCCTTGCGCCAAATTGTCCCCCCGCCATCCGTTTGGATTGTTGATATTTCATGCCTCCAAAAAAGGCAGCACCACCAACAACTAGGGCAACTAAAACTGCAATTAAGATTGTATTTGCGTTTATATTTTTCAAATTTTGTTCACCTCCTCTTTCATTATTCATATCTTAGTGCTTCAATCGGTTGTAAATCGCTTGCTCTCTTTGCCGGATACCAGCCAAACAAAATTCCAATTCCTGCAGATACTAAAAATGCCAGCAGTATAGAATTTGGCGACAACACAAAAGCCGAACCAAGAAAGTTTGAAAATACAGCAGAAAGCACGATTCCAAGTGCTATTCCAAAAAGCCCGCCCATGAAAGTTAAAATTATTGCCTCTATTAAAAACTGTGTAATTATGGTTTTCTTTTTGGCGCCAAGTGCTTTTCTTAGGCCAATTTCGCGTGTTCGCTCTGTTACTGTCACAAGCATAATGTTCATAATTCCTATTCCCCCAACCAAAAGAGAAATGGCGGCAATTCCCGAAAGGAGTGTTGTAAAAGTACCTGTTGTTGCAGCAACCGTATTTTGAATATCCTGTTGAGAAAATATCGAAAAGTCCGCATTTGTGGGGTCGCTTATTTTGTGCCGGGACAAAAGCAAATAACCTACCTCGTTTTGGGCATCTGCCATTACATCCTGGCTTTTTGCTTCTAAAGATATATCGTTAAGATATGTCTGGCCCATCAACTGTCTTTGAGCAACAGAAAGAGGTACGTATGCAACGTTATCCTGATTTAAAAATCCTGAACCTCCCTTTGAGACAGTTGTACCTACAACTCTAAAAGAAATACCTTTTATTCTTACAGATTTTCCAATAGGGTCCGATCCGTCCCCAAACAAAGTAGAAACAACCTGTGGACCCAAAACTACAACGGCCTGAGAGCCTGTGTTTTGCAAGTCTGTTATAAAATCTCCACTGTCCATGTTAATTTTGTGAACCTGTGCATAGGCAGCAACTGCACCACTCACCCTTATGTTGGTGTTGTTCCTGCCGGCTGTTAACTGCTGTCTGGAATCTACCTCTGGGGAGACGGTACTAACTGTTGTGATTTGGGGCGATGTAGCAATTGCCTGCGCATCTTCGTTAGTAAGAGTAGTCGAAGAGGTTGCGCTACGAATACCAGCCTGGTTTTGAGAACCGGGACTAATTGTGAGCAAATTAGCACCAAGCGATTGGATTTGAGAAGAAATTGCTTGCTGTGTGGACTGGCCCAAAGAAATAAGAGTGATTACGCTGGCAATACCAATTACAATACCAAGGGCTGCAAGCCCGGTACGCAACTTGTTTAAGGTTAGGGTTCCCAGGCTTTCTGTAAAAATTTCAAAAAGTTCTTCCATGTTAACGTTTAGCTTTCGCTTGCTTTGTGTTTTTTTTATCTCCAATAATTTTTCCGTCTTTGACCGTGATTATTCTTTTGGCATGCCCTGCAATATCCGGTTCATGAGTGATCATGACAATTGTGTGGCCTTCTTCTTCGTTAATATCTTGAAAAATTTGCATAATCTCCGAAGCCTGGGCAGAAGCAATGTTTCCCGTTGGTTCGTCTGCAAGTATGATGCTTGGGTTCAAGGTCAAAGCGCGGGCAATTGCAACTCGTTGTTGTTGCCCGCCGGAGAGTTGATTAGATGTGTGGTCCATCCTGTCTGAAAGCCCCACCATCTTTAAATATTTTTCTGCTACTTCCTGTCTTTTTTCGGCAGGTACTTGTGCATATCTCATTGGCAGCATTACGTTTTTTAAAGCGGTAGTTCTTGGAAGAAGATTAAAAGCCTGAAAAACGAATCCTATTTTTCTGTTTCTAACATCGGCTAGCTCGTCGTCGGTTAAATTCTCTACATTTTCCCCGTCCAGAATATATTTTCCTTCAGTTGGCACATCCAAAGCACCAAGAATATGCATTAGGGTTGATTTTCCAGAACCAGAAGGACCCATGATCGCAACAAATTCTCCCTTGTTGATTGAAAACGAAATATTGTCCAGCGCAACTGTTTCTGTTGCCTCTGATTTGTATATCTTAGAAAGATTGGAGACAGAAATTATTGGTGTGTTCATTACAATTAACGGCCGCCACCGCCACCGCCTCCAGCCGGTCGTGCTACGCCACCGCCGCCAAATCCGCCACCACGGCCACCAAGACCGCTAAAGGGCGAAACAGTTTGAGAACTGCCTGAAGTCGTTGGTGCCTTTACGCTTGTTATTACCATATCTCCTTCTGAAATTCCGGATACAATTTCCGTGTTTGAATCGGAAGAGTCTCCAACGGTTACGTCAACTTGTGTAGGCTGTCCATTTTTCATAACCTGAACATACGATTGCCCGCCTTGGGTATGCACTGCTGAATTTGGCACCATAATTACATTATCCTTTGTTTTGACAATAATGCTTGCTGAAGCGGCCATGTTTGGAAGTACCTGAGTATTCTTGTCGTCGAGCTGGATTAAGGTAGGGTAATTAGTAACGCCGGAAGTTACCACACCCACAGTATCTACACTTACAACTTTTCCCGTATAAGTTTTATCGGCACCTTGTGCATCAAAAGTAATTGTTACCACATCTCCAATTTTAATTTTTAAAACATCAATTTCTGTTAAGTTGACAGAAACCATAGGGGCGGAATCGGTAATTACATTGGCAAATTTGGTCGAGGCAATATTTGTCGTGGTTGTCGAAGGGCTAATAACGACCCCTTCCACCAAAGAAAGGCCACTAATTTTACCGGAAATCGGCGCAATAATAGTTGGAGAAACTTGTTGAAGCGACAGGGAAGCAGCAGCAAGTGCTGTGTTGGTCTGCGATATTACACTTTGCTGATTTTTGTAGTCTGCTTCTGCGCCCAGCCATTCTGCCTGAGCTTCTATAAACTGCGGCAGGGTTCTGTTGTTCGTATTTGGAGTGCCGTCTGCATTTTGGTACGTAGAGTTGGTAGCCAGATCATTAAACGTTTTCCATTTTTGAAAAAGCGTAGACTGCAATTTTATTTGCGTAGAGTTTGCACTGTCGACTGCGTTTTTGGCCGATTGATAAGAAGACAAACTCTGCTCGTTTTTTTGAGAGCCGATCTGGTCCAGCTGCATGTCTGCAATTTTTTGGCCTTGCACCACGCTATCCTGGTCTGCAACATAAAGCTTTTTAACTACACCGGATGCCTGTGTTGTAATAGGTGCCGAGCTTGTAGACGTTACCTGCCCGGAGGTTGCAACAGAAACAACCAGTGTTCCTTTTTGCGCTTGGGCAGTTTGGTACACAGGAGCCTGATTTTTGGAAGCATTATGTCTTTGGTAAAAAAACCAACCGGCTCCCACAATTGCCACTACAAGTACAATTTTAAGAATTGTTGGCAGGCCCAAAACTTTAGTTTTTGTTTTAGAAAGTAAATTTTCCGGTGCGTTTTTGTTTGCCATCTTATTAGTTTATTCGCTCTTTCTGAACAACAGCTGAACGTGTCATGATTTAACGGGCAAATTAATGGTAAAGGTTGTACCTTTAGCAACTGTACTTTTAACTTTTATAGACCCTCCAAGTGAATCAACGATGGATTTTGCAATAGAAAGACCAAGTCCCCAGCCGGCAGATGCATTTTTAGATCTTGCTATATCTGTTCTATAAAATCTTTCAAATATATGTGGTATGTCAGACTCTGCTATACCAACACCATTGTCGGAAATTGAAACAGAAATAGTTCCGTCATTTTTATGTTCCAGTACCTCAATGGTAGCACCTTTATTACTATATTTAATTGCATTGTCCAAAAAAATTACAAAAAGATCCGAAAGAACCTTAGCATTTCCCGCAACTTTATGATTTTTAACAGACAGCTTAATTTTTATTCTCTTTGCAATAGATAGAGCTTTAACTTTGGCAATTGACGCATATAAAACAGAAGAGATAGGAATACGTTCTATTTTTATATTTTCTCCCTTTTGGTAAGAGGCAAGTTCCAAAAGATTTTCCGAAAGCGACTGCAATTTATCAACCTCTGTAATGTTTTCAAAAATAAGCTGTTTTGCTTCATTAAGCGTGAGTTTTTTATCACGTAAGCTAACTTCCATAGCGCTTTTTAAGGAAGTTAAAGGAGTTCTAAGTTCGTGCGAAGCGTCTGTGATAAAACGATTTTGCTCGTCTAACATAAGAACAATCGGTTCTAAAGTTTTCCCTGCCAAAAAATATCCGATTGCAGATGAAGCGACCAAAATCCCGAGATTTATAATAACTAAGGCCCAAAGAATTCTCTGGGATGCTTCATCGACAAGCTCTGGGTTCGCCGGAATAGGTGTAGTAAAAATGCGCGGGTCAGTTTCGTTTAAGCCCCTTTCTATTCTTAGCCGTTGAACCCGCTCAAGCCGAGAAAGTTCACTAGACAGGATTCTGTATATGCCCATGCTAAAGGCAATACTTATGCACATGATAATTACGAGATACCAGGCCGTGAGTTTTAATCTTGCAGATTCAAACATATTTATCCGTCTATACGATAGCCGAAACCTCTGACTGTTTTTATTAATGGTTTATTAAATGGTACATCAACTTTGTTTCTTAGGTTCCTGATATAAACTTCTACTGTATTTGGCAAAATGTCCGAATCGTAATCCCAGACGTGATTGATAATTTGGTCTTTTGTGACTATTTTTGCAACGTGTCTCATCAAATATTCCAAAAGTGAAAATTCTTTGCTGGAAAGGGCAATATTTTTGCCTCCTCGTTTAACTTCGAAGGTTTGAACATCCATAACCAGATCACCGGCAACAAGCTCGGAACCGATCGTTTTTTGTGGTCTTCTTACAACTGCCCTTATTCGTGCAAGAAGCTCTTCGAAAGAAAATGGTTTTGTCAGGTAATCGTCTGCACCGGCATCCAGGCCATCCACTTTATCCTGAATTTGTCCTTTGGCGGTGAGTATGATAATTGGGGTATGGTTACCGGAGGAGCGAAGTTTTTTGCAAATTGAAAGGCCGTCCATTCCGGGAAGCATCAAATCCAAAATCAAAGCATCGTATTCTTCAGCAGATGCAAGATCAAAACCATCCGTGCCATCGTATGCAACATCCACTGCATATTTTTCCAACTCCAGGCCTTTTTTTATGGAGTTTGCAATGCGATGTTCATCCTCCACAACAAGTATTCTCACAAGTGCATATTATACCTAAATTGCTGAAATTAAACTGAAAATTTAACTAGAAGGCCGATTCCTTAACTGTTACGCGCCGTGCTATGGCAAACGACAGTAGGAGAGCTGCAAGTGCAAAGGCAGCAGCTGCCAAAAATGGAGAAGCAAGAGAAAGCGTTGCCAAGGCACCGCCGATTATTGGCCCAAATATAAGCCCGACAGACATATACGAGAAATTAAGGCCCATGATAGAACCCTGCGATTTAGCATCTGTTTCTTTGGAAAGAATTGTTTGAACAAGCGGGTTAACAAAAAAGTTAAATACTCCAAGTATCGTGGAAATAACAACAAAAACTACAAAATTCCTGTTTAGGAACATAGCGACAAATGCAGCACCAAGAACCATAAGTGCAAACTCCAGCGCGCGCCTGTCGCCCAGCATCTTAGAGACTCGAGGTAAGATAAACATCTGGCTTACAAGTCCCATGAAACCAAACAGTGTGAAGATTTCCGAAACCGTTCTTGCATTCAGCCCTAAAAGTTTAACCGCATATGGCTGGAAGCCGAAAATTATAAGACCAAAAGCAAAAGAATATATCAGGGTAATGGAAAGAGTAACTCCAACAGCAGGGTCAACAAGCATTTTGAGCATTTTTCCAAAATCGAAAAGCTTACCCTTTGGAACTTCTCCCATGTGGGCATTTGTTTCTTTAAGCAAAGTCATAGTCAAAAAAACTGCAATCACTGTGATTGCCGCCGCAATTAAAAACGGTGTTGCCAGTGAAATACCTACAAATAAAGCAGAAATCGCAGGTCCAACTGCAAACCCAAACCCAAAAGAGGCACCAATTATTCCAAAGCCCTTTGCCCTGTCTTTTGGTTCTGTGGTGTCTGCAATAACAGCAGAAGCAACCGGAATATTACCGGCAGTTAGCCCATCAAGCGCCCTTGCCAAAAAAAGAAAAATCGCGCTCGGGGCAAAAGCCATCATAATAAATGAAAGAGCAGTGCCAATTATAGAAATTGTCAAAAGCGGTTTTCTGCCGTATTTGTCCGAAAGTCTGCCAATAATTGGGGTGGAAATAAACTGACAAACAGAAAATATCGAAAACAAAAGCCCGTTCTGGAAATCTGAAAGGCCATATTTTATTGAATATGAATACAAAATTGGAATTACAATTCCATAACCGAGAGCATTTACAAGAGCAATTACGGCAACGACAACTAAATTCCGGTTGTTTTTAAACATTTGAAGAAAATGCCACGGTCTTGCGCCGTGGTTCTATATATTTTACCAAAAAATAAACAACAAAAATAGTATCTTAAAATTAAGATGATATATAATAACCCTTGTGAAAAAACCAATCGACGTAAGAGTAACAAAACAAGGGTTTCAGGATTTTAAAGACGAAGAAACAGCACTAAACACCAGGCGGCCTGGAGTTCTGGCAAGAATGGTAGCAGCAAGAGAGCAGGGAGACCTTTCTGAAAATGCCGGATATCACGCAGCCAAAGAAGAGCTTGGCAGAATCGACAGGCGTCTTCGCGAGCTAAAACTCAATATTCGCTTTGCAGACATAATAGACGGAACTGGCAGCGAGTTTGTAGTTCTTGGGACAACAGTCGTTGTTGATAACGGCGGCGGACCTCAGGAATTTAAAATAGTCGGCAAAACAGAAGCAAACCCCATTGAGCATAAAATGTCCGAAGCGTCCCCGATTGGTAAGGCACTAATGGGCAAAAAAGCAGGGGATACTGTAGAAGTTGAAATTCCCGACGGTAAAGTAAATTTTAAAATTCTTAAAATTAGCTAAACTAAGGGCTTCTGTTTACTTTTTTTAAAATCTGCAAGAAACTTTTCCAGACCAACATCTGTTAACGGGTGTTTTACTAACTTTTCCAAAACATCAAAAGGGCAAGTTGCAATATCTGCACCAATTAGTGCGGCACGTCTTACATGATCTGTGTTTCTTACCGAAGCAAAAAGTATTTGGGTATCAAATCCATAATTGTCATAAATAGTTCTGATATCATCAACCACTGCAAGGCCGTCTTCTCCTGCGTCCTCTAGCCTGCCCACAAACGGGCTGACCATATGTGCGCCAAGCTTGGCAACCAACAGTGCCTGGTTAGGGCTAAAAACCAAAGTCATATTTACCCTTATTCGCTCAACTGCCAAAACACGAAGCGCCTTTAGACCTTCTTCTGTTGTCGGCAACTTAACAATTACATTTTCTCCAAGTTCTGCAAGTGCCATGCCTTCTCTTACCATTCCTTCAAAATCTGTAGAGAGAACTTCCAGGCTAACGTTATCCTCGACCATATTTAAAATTTTCTCGACTGCCAGTTTGTAATCGATTCCTGCTTTTGTTGCTAAAGTGGGGTTGGTGGTTACGCCGTCGATGATGCCAAGGTCTACCATTTTTTTAATTTCTTTAGGATTTGCACTGTCGATAAAAAGCTGCATGTCCAAAGATTATCACATAGATACTCTTTTGTCATTTTTGAATTTTGAATTTTAAAATTTTGAGTTTATTCGATATCATGAGTACTTGTATTAGGCTTAAAATTCATGATATCGTTTATATATATGGGCAGGTTAATCGCTGTCTTTTTTTTGGTCGTAATTGTAGCTGTTGGATATTTTAAATTTTCACACAGTTCTGTTAGCCTGACTTCTCCTATCCCTAAAGTTTATGGGGCAAATACAGACCTAAATAGTCCTGCAAACAACTGGTTTCCTAAAATTGTAAGCACTAAAGTGCCATACGGCTTAAACTTAAGTGCCAAATCTGCAATTTTAGTAAATTACGACACCGGCGAGGTCGTCTACTCTAAAAGCCCCAACGCGCAGCTTGCAGCAGCTTCCACCATAAAAATTATGACAGCACTTCTAGCTCTGGAGAACAAAAACCTTACAGACACCATTACGGTTTCCCCAAAAGCAGCAACTATAGGCGACGACAGTATGGGCACAACAGAGGGCGAAAAACTTACGGTGAAGGAGCTTCTTTACGGGTTAATGCTTCCTTCGGGTAACGATGCTGCAGTTACACTGGCAGAAGGAACAGCAGGCACAGAAGATGCTTTTGTTGCCAAAATGAACCAACGCGCAAAAGACCTCGGTTTAAAAGACACATTGTTTATTAATGCATCTGGCTTGGATGTAGACGGTCAGGATCAGTTTACAACAGCCTACGACCTTGTAACTATTGCCCGTTATACCTGGGAAAACTATCCGGAATTTCGAAATATCGCCTCCACAGACCATATATTAATAGACGCCAACGTAACGCATAAAAGTTTCGACCTGTATAACGAAACAAACTTGTTAACTACCTATCCAGGCGTTAAAGGCATAAAGCCGGGCTTTACCTGGAACGCAAACTGGTGTTTGGTAACATACGCCGAAAATGGCGGCAAAAGGCTAATTGGTGTAATTTTGGGGAGCGAAGACAGAAGGGGAGAAATGAAAGAACTTTTAGACTACGGCTTTGCCTACTACGGAATTAGAGTTTCGCACCCGGGACTAGATTTACAAAAATAATGGAGAGCTCGGGGATTGGAAGGGAACGTCCTATGCAATCGTCGTTTGCGAATCCGCTTCCTGTAATTTTAGAGCATCTTCGACAACTTTTTGTTGTTCTGCCGATGGTGGTTTTTCGCCTCGAGATGCGTAAAACATTGGATCACTGCTAAAGTATGTTTCAACGCGGGGCAGTGCATTTCTGTAGGACGGATCGGGATTAGGATATTCAATAACCATTGAAGATTGTGAGTCTTTTAGATCATGGCTTAGGTGTGTATATACTCCAAAGTTACAATCATCCACTTTAAAATCCCACATAGTCTGATTTGATGCCCCGACATTGCGTAGTCCTTGCAACATCCATTTCGCTAGACCAGATTGTACAAACATTTCGTTTATTTTAGATTGGGTCTCTGGATTTTTAGGAAGATGACTAAATTCAGCAGTTGTTTGTTGTTCTGGAGTGGAATTAGCCATGATGCAATAATTATACACTATATTTTGTGGGAGCACAGGGATTCGAACCCTGAACCGATTGCTTAAGAGGCAATTGCTCTACCGTTGAGCTATACTCCC
>DATIHT010000024.1:0-3836 GCA_035480415.1 Saccharimonadales bacterium (SeqCode)
ATTAGCTAGTTTTCTGCCCCACATTATGCAAGATTTACAAAAGCTGGCGAAGTTAGTCCGCTACTATATTTTGTACATGACGACCAAGGCAGGAAGCGGACACCCGACTTCTTCTTTGTCCGCCGCAGACATTATGTCTGCTCTTTTTTTTGGCAAACTTCGTTTTGATGTTAGCAATCCCCACAATTTAAATAACGACAGAGTAATTTTTTCCAAAGGCCATGCATCGCCGCTTTTTTATGCCCTTTGGGCGGCAGCAGGGGTTCTTTCGGAGAAAGATTTGGATTCTTACCGTAAGTTTAAAAGTGTTTTGGAGGGTCATCCTAGGCCCAATTTTGATTATGCAGATGTTGCGACTGGATCGCTTGGACAAGGATTGTCTGTTGGAGTTGGCATGGCGCTCGGGATGCGAGCCAATATTCAAGGAACGTCCTCTCCGATGCCAAGTGGAGGACGCACCTCGAATCCACGATCTCTTCCAAAAGTCTACGTATTGCTGGGCGATAGTGAGATGGCTGAGGGGTCTGTGTGGGAGGCTATTTCGATTGCTTCCTATTATAAACTTGATAATTTGGTAGGAATTGTTGATGTTAATCGCCTGGGACAGACAGGACCCACAATGCTTGGGTGGGATGTGGACAAATACAAGCAGCGCGTGGAAGCTTTTGGCTGGCAGGCGCATGTGGTTGATGGTCATAACATGAATGCGATTTTGAAGGTTCTGGACAAGGTTGAGGGTGCCCACGGCAAGCCTGTGATGATTATTGCAAAGACAATCAAGGGTAAGGGCGTAAGCTTTTTAGAAAATAAAGAAGGTTGGCATGGAAAGGCGTTGAATGAGGAACAGTATGAGCAAGCATTAATGGAGTTTGGCGATGTTAAGAAGATGGTGGGGAAGATTAAAAAACCAATATCCAATATCAAATATCCAATATCAAATGTCAAAAAAGACTACCGACTAACGACTACCAACTACCAACTCGGAGAGGAAGTGGCGACAAGGAAAGCATATGGTACTGCTTTGGCGAAGCTGGGCGACGTTGATTCGCGCGTTGTTGCTTTGGACGGAGAGACGAGTAATTCGACGATGTCGGAGATTTTTCGCGAAAAACACGCAAACAGGTATTTTGAAATGTTTATTGCAGAACAGAATATGGCAGGAGTGGCACTTGGCATGTCAAAACTTGGTTTAGTGCCATTTGCTTCTACTTTTGCTGCCTTTTTAAGTCGGGCGCACGACCAGATTCGTATGGGTGCATATAGTTTGGGAAACGTGAAGTTTGTTGGCAGCCATAGCGGGGTTTCAATTGGAGAGGATGGACCTTCGCAAATGGGACTTGAGGATATTGCACTGTTTAGATCTGTTTTGGGTGCGGTGATTTTAACTCCTGCCGATGCAGTTTCTTGCGAAAAGCTTGTTTTTGAGGCTGCTGCGCATCAAGGAATGGTTTATTTGCGGACTAGCAGGCCAGCAACACTAGTAATTTACAAGGATAGTGAGAACTTTAAAATTGGCGGCAGCAAAACTGTCAGGTCTTCAGCGCGGGACAAGTTAACAATTGTTGCCTGCGGAGTGTGTGTGATTGAGGCCATAGGCGCAGCTGATGAATTGAGTACACAGGGAATTAACGTTAGAGTAATCGATGCTTATTCTGTTTTGCCAATTGATAAGAAAACTATTATCAAAGCGGCTGGCGAGACAAATAATCTGGTTGTAACTATGGAGGATCATTATTTTGACGGAGGTTTGGGAGACGCGGTTTTAAATGTTTTTGCACAAGATTCCAAGGTTAGGGTGCATAAGCTTGCGGTATCTAAAATGCCAACGTCCGGTGGCGGCAATGAACTTTTAAATTATGAGGGTATTTCCAAGTCGGCAATTATTAAAAAGGTTAAAAGTTTAATTTGAGTCATTTTTGATTAATTAATCTACAGCGCTTTTTTAAGCGTTTCTTGCCTCTACTTTTGGTTATTCAATTTTACTTACACTACTAAACTTCCTGCTATTTGCACCTGTTGCCTTTCAACTTCCAGGTCTTGGTGCATGACTTTTAAGCCCTCTCGTGAAGCTAGCGCTATTCCTTCTACAATGCTTCTTATTTTGTAGACGTCTGCCCTCGTAAGATTATCTACAAGAATTTCCGCTCCGCCTGTTAAGCTTTTAACGTGTATATGGCCAAAAAACGGGCCGGTTGATGCGTCTACGCATGCAATATCGGTTGCCATTATAGAGTTAACGTGGGTAGTCCAGGGTCCGTTGTTTTGGATTTGTACAATCCTTAGTTCCTCTATTATTAATTCGTCCCGGAACAGAGCCAGTGGAAAGACCTGTTTAAAATAGCCAAGAACTCTTGATTGGCCGTTTGTTTCCATGGGTTTGGTTTTGTTTACAAAATCCAAACGCCACAGATCGCTTTGGGTAGGATATTTCACTCTTTCACCTCCTTTCCTATTTTAAAATTCGTGGTCTCGTTTATCATTCTGTTGAGGTGACTCTCTTGTTGATGTGAATAATATACGGAAGGGTTGTTTTTGGCAGTAATTTAAAATACCCCATTGCAGTAAGAAATATTACAAATTTTCTGTTAGATTGCTAACAAGTTGTAAATGTTATATATTTGCCAAGCAAAATGGATATTGCTTCAAAAAAACTAGATGATTTTTTCAAAAAATCAAAAATCTTGCGCTACAGGCGCGGCGAGACGATCCTTCGGGCGGGGGATAATCCTTCCGGTGTTTATTTTTTAAAGAAGGGATTTGTCAGGCTGTTTGCAATTTCCAAAGGCGGCGACGAGCAGACATTAATTATTTTCAAAGAAGGCGATTTTTTTCCTCTTATCTGGGCAATTACCAGCGAATACCACAACGAATATTTTGTTGAGGCAATGACACCTTGTGAACTTTTGCGATCTCCCAGAGATCAGTTCCTGAAATTTGTTGGTGAAAATCCCGATGTGCTTTTTGATTTAACAGGAAAAATACTAACAAGGCTCGGCGGGCTCCTAAAGCGAATGGAATATATGGCATTTGGGACTGCTTATGCCAAGATTGCTTCGATACTTTTAATTTGTGCTCAAAGATTTGGTAAGAGGGAAGCCGGTGGGGTTTGGATTCTGGTACCCCTGACGCATAGTTCTATTGCGTCTTTGGTTGGAGTTACCAGAGAAACCGCAAGCTTAGAAGTAAAAAGATTGGAAAAGAGCGGACTAGTAGTTAAGAAAAACGGTTTGTTTTTTATAAAAAGTATCGAAAAATTGAAGCGGGAATCGCTCCTTGAATGAAACTTTTAAAGTGGCCCATTGACAGCTTTGTTTTAATTTGTAAATATGGATACAGACCTTCGAGAAATCGGGGTCTAAAGCCCTTTCAGTTAAGGTACTGGCCAGTACTAATTTTTACAAGACTCCTGCGAAGGAGTCTTTTTTTTGGTACAATTACCCTCAACACATGAATTCAGACTTTGCTATTCCGACAAATTTCACCAGTCCTACTTTTGGCTCCCTGGACTGGGATTCAACTCTTTCTAAAATGGTTTCTTATATGGGCTCGGACGCAAATGCTTCTTACGAGGTTATTATAGGTACGGATTCCGAGGCCCAAAACGGCACTGCAGATTACGTTTCGGCACTTATTGTCCATAAAAAAGGTAATGGAGGAGTCTATTTTTGGAGTAGGCAGAAGCTGGAAAAGATTTTCTCGATGAGGCAGCGAATTTTGCAGGAAGCCTTAATGTCTTTGCAACTTGCAGAAAAGCTGGTTGGCGATCTTGCCGCAATGGGCCTTGTCGACCTTAATCTGGAAATTCACGTAGACATTGGCCCGAATGGGCCAACCAG
>DATIHT010000025.1:0-12410 GCA_035480415.1 Saccharimonadales bacterium (SeqCode)
TGCAGAAATCGCCAACAGCTGAAAATGCACCTTCGCCGGTTAGTTTTTCTCCTCCTCCAGATCAGTACTTGCATTGATTCATAGCCTCATTTAACTGTATACTCTAAGCACAATGGAGCCCCTTGATAAGCTAAAAAAAGCACGCCTGGAAAAACTTGAGGCGATTAAAAAACTAAAAATAGATCCTTTTCCTGCAAAAAGCGACAAAAAACAGACAGTAGGGGAAGCTATAAAGTCTCAAGGGAAAAATATCCAAACTGCAGGCAGAATTCTTGGTATTAGGGGTCATGGAGGTTCAAGCTTTATGGACCTTGTAGACGAATCCGGTAAAATCCAACTTTTTTTCTCCAAAGATCAGTTGTCTGATGTCAGTAGTAAGTTGTTGGAGCTTCTTGATATTGGGGACTTTATTCAAGTTGAAGGAAAAGTCGATAAAACAAAAGCAGGCGAAGTCACCATTTTTGTTGAAAAACTCGGAATTCTTACAAAATCGTTAAGACCGCTTCCGTCAACATGGTACGGGCTAAAAGATATTGAGGAAAGAAACAGAAAAAGATATTTGGACCTGTTAATAAATGAAGGCGTAAAGGATGTTTACGAGAAAAGGTCGCAAATTGTTTATTCGATTCGCAAATTCTTGGTTGAGGAAAAGGGATATTACGAGGTCGAAGACCCGGTATTACAAAGTCTTTATGGTGGCACAAGGGCAAAACCATTCAAAACTCACCACAACACTCTAGGCATGGATCTTTTTCTTCGAATATCAAACGAGCTATATCTCAAAAGATTAATAGTTGGCGGTTTCGAAAAAGTTTTTGAAATGGGTCATACATTTAGAAACGAGGGAATGGATAAAAATCATAATCCCGAATTCACTATGCTCGAGACCATGCAAGCTTATGCTGACTATAACGACAACATGGACTTGATTGAGGAAATGTTTGAGTATGTTGCAAACAAAGTATTCAAAACTACAAAAATTAAATATCAAGACAATGAACTAGATTTCAAAAGGCCATGGAAAAGAATTAAACTCTCAGATCTTTTTAAAAAACACACAGGTGTTCACATCGATGAAGTAGACACACTAGAAAAAGCCACAGCCCTTGCCAAAAAGTTAGGGGTGCCAGTTAAGGATTTCATGACAGACGGGGAGATACTGCTGGAGATTTTTGAGAAAAAATGCACAACTGAGCTGATTCAGCCTACATTTATTTATGACTACCCTACTGATTTCTATCCTTTGGCAAAACCAAAAAGAGACAATCCTAAATTTGTTGAGAGCTTCGATATTTATGTTGCTGGTATGGAGATGGGAACAAACTATAGTGAACAAAATGACCCTCAAGCACTAAGAGCAGCATGGGAAAAAGAAAAGGAAAAAGCAAAAGCAGGTAATCCAGAAGCACAGATAATAGACGAAGATTTCCTGGAAGCTCTCGAATATGGCATGCCCCCAACATCTGGAATCGGGCCTGGAATAGACAGATGGGTAATGGTGATGACAAATTCTCAAAATATTTCAGATGTGATATTTTTCCCGACATTAAGACCAAAAAAGGAAACAAAATGAAAACAAACGCACTTAAAAATATTTTGAAAGTCTTTTTAACTCTTCAGTGGGCAAAAGAACTGCCAAGGCAAGGATTTATCGCACTCGGTTTTAAAAGGAACGAGGCGGATTCCGTTGCGGCCCATTCTTGGGCAACAGCAATGCTTGCGTATTTACTCTCTTCCGAAATGAAAAAAGGCGGCCAAAAAATAGACGTTGATAAAGTAGTTAAAATGGCGCTTTTCCACGATATGGCAGAAACTATAGTTGGCGACGTTGGAACATTTGTTAAGGGTATGGCCAAGGGAGCATTTGCACCAATCGAGGAAGAAGGACTTAAGTGGTTAGTCGCAGATCTTCCCGAAAAAGAAGAAATAGTAAAACTGGTCGAGGAGTACATGAAAAGACAAACACTAGAAGCAAGACTTGTTAAAGTTTGTGACAATCTGGACGCTCTTGCGCAGGCAAAAGGTGTTCCCGCAGCATTCCCTGCTCTAAAGTATTTCAAAGAGGTTTACCACATTACCAAAATTCCATGGCACAAACAGGCAGTAGAAATGATTCTAAAAGACGAAGTAGAACCGGAAAGGAGTTGGCAGGAAGATGCTGGACATTAAGTTTATCCGGGAAAATGCGAAATTAGTTGAGGAGGGGGCAAGACAAAAAGGTTATCCAACCGACGTCGAAAAGCTTCTTAAAGTAGATGACCAAAGAAGAAAATTAATAGAAGAAGTCGACAAGTTAAGAAGCGACAGAAACAAAGCCGCAAAAGAAAGAGACGAAAAAACCGGATCTAAAATAAAAGTTGAATTAAAACAAAAAGAAGTCGATTTAGAAAAATTAAACGAAGATTTTTATAAACTTGTTCGCCAAGTTCCAAATTTACCAAAAGACGACGTAAAGCCCGGAACAAGCGAGGCAGAAAACGAAGTTTTAAGACAAGTTGGAGAGAAGCCAAAATTTGATTTTGAACCCAAAGACCATCTCGAGTTAGGTGTTGCTTTAGATTTAATCGACACAGATACCGCATCAAAAATTTCCGGTCCGCGCTTTGGCTATCTTAAAAACGAACTGGCTCTTTTAGAATTTGCTCTTATAAACTTTGTGATGGATCTTTTGGTAAAAGAAGGATTTATTCCAATTATTCCTCCGGTAATAATTAACAAAAACGTTGCCGAAAATTTAGGCTATCCGGAGTATGCAACCGGTGAAGGCTATACGGTTGACGATCAATATTTAGTCGGGACTGCAGAACACTCAATAGTTCCAATGCATGCAGATCAGACATTCAAAGATTCTGATCTTCCAAAAAGATATGTCGGTTTTTCAACAGCCTTCAGAAGAGAAGCGGGTTCTTATGGTAAAGATACACGGGGAATTTTCCGTGTTCACCAGTTCGACAAAGTAGAAATGGTTACTTATGTATTGCCGGAAGATGAGGACAAAGAACATGAATATTTATTGTCACTGGAAGAAAAAATAGTTCAAGAACTAGAGCTTCCTTATCAGGTAATTAAAATGTGTACAGGAGATTTAGGTTTTCCAACTGCGAGAAAATATGACGTTGAGACGTGGATACCCTCACAGCAAAAATACAGGGAAACGCATTCAGCGTCAACAAATAGTGATTTCCAATCAAGACGCCTTAATATCAAATACCAAAACAAAGGGAAAAAGGATTACGTATATATTTTGAACGCAACAGCAGTAGCAATAGGTAGAACACTAATTGCAATTATGGAAAATTATCAGCAAAAAGATGGTTCTATAATTGTTCCCGAAGTTTTACAAAAGTATACAAACTTCAAAAAAATCCCCGGTTAGGTTAAAATTAACCCCCATGAGATTGGATCTGCCCGAAGAAGAAATTGGGTACGTAAAAAAGAGAAACCGAATCAAAAAACTTTCTCCCAAAACTCACCAGATTGCACATGAATCGGGGAGATCCACGAAAAGCTTGTGGGCAAAAATTGTGGAAAGATCAAAACGTAAATAATGCTTGGAATACTTTCAAAAATTCTAGATTCTAACGATAAACAGGTTAAAAAACTTGAACCAATTGTTCAGGCTATAAATTCTCAGGAAAAAAAGTTTGAAAAGTTAACAGACGCCAAACTAAAAGAAAAAACTGCAGAATTTAAATTGCGCCATTCGCGAGGTGAAAGTCTAGATGATCTCCTTCCGGAAGCCTACGCTGCAGTGCGTGAAGCTTCCAGGCGAACACTTGGCATGCGCCATTTCGATGTTCAGCTGCTTGCGGGTATAGCACTTCATCAGGGAAAGATTGCAGAACAAAAAACCGGTGAGGGCAAAACATTAACCGCGTCCCTGCCGCTTTACCTAAACGCCATCGCCCAAAAAGGTGTCCATCTGGCAACAGTTAACGATTATCTTGCAAGAGTCGGTCTTGGATGGATGGGACCAATCTATTCCGCACTTGGTATCACAGCCGGGGTTGTTATGCAGGAAGCTGCATTTATGTATGACCCAAAATTTGAAGACAAAAAACAAATAGACTGGCGGCTGCGCCACTTACGTCCCCTCACAAAAAAAGAAGCATACGCTACAGACATTACCTATGGCACAAACAACGAATTTGGTTTTGATTATCTTCGCGACAATATGGTTTGGGATCTGGATGAGATGGCCCAACGTGGTCACAACTTTGCAATTGTAGACGAGGCAGACTCGATTCTTATCGATGAGGCAAGAACCCCGCTTATAATCTCGTCTCCGGCAGCACAGGCAACAGATAAATATTTTCAATTCTCAAAGCTTGTAGGGCAATTGACTCCCGACGAAGACTACATAATCGACGAGAAGCTGAAAACAGCAAGTTTAACGGAAGCAGGCATCGAAAAGGTAGAGAAAAAATTAGGCGTCTCAAATTTATACGAAAAAGACTTTGCAAGTATCCATCACATTCAGCAGGCGCTTCGTGCTAAAAGTTTGTTTCATATAGATAAAGATTATGTCGTCAAAGACGGAGAAATCATAATTGTTGACGAATTTACAGGTAGGTTGATGCCAGGCAGACGGTGGTCAGAAGGCCTGCACCAGGCAATAGAAGCAAAAGAAGGTGCAAATGTCCAACAGGAATCTCAAACGCTGGCAACCATTTCTTTTCAAAATTATTTCCGTCTTTACACAAAACTTGCCGGTATGACAGGAACTGCAGCAACAGAAGCGGAAGAATTCCACAAAATTTATGACGTGGAAGTTGTAACAATTCCGACAAACAAACCAATGATCAGAAAAGACAATTCGGACGTTGTCTATAAAACAAATAAAGCAAAATTTACCGCAATTGCAGACGAAATTAAAAATAGAAACAACACAGACCAGCCGGTTTTAATTGGTACAACATCAATCGAAAAAAATGAATATCTATCATCGCTCCTCAAGAAAAATGGTGTTAAACACCAGATCCTAAATGCCAAAAACCATCAAAGAGAAGCAGAAATAATATCAGAAGCCGGCAAGAAAAGTGCTGTCACTCTGGCAACAAACATTGCCGGTCGTGGAGTCGACATTATTTTGGGTGGCCCGGCACCGACAGACAAATTAGGCAGGCCCATTAATAAAGGGAAGGAATACCAAAAATGGCAAAAAGACCACGACGAAGTAATCGAACTTGGTGGACTGCATGTTATCGGAACCGAAAGGCACGAGGCAAGAAGGATTGACAATCAGCTAAGAGGAAGGGCCGGTCGTCAGGGCGACCCTGGATCCAGCAAATTTTACGTTTCACTGGAAGACGATATTATGAGGCTTTTTGGCGGAGACCAGATTGCCAGAATTATGACCGCCTTTAAACTTCCGGAAGACACGCCGATTGAACATTCTATGGTTGGAAAAGCAATTGAAAACGCCCAAATAAAAGTTGAAACTCACAATTTCGATACTCGTAAACATTTAGTCGAATACGACGACATTGCAAACAAACAGAGAGAAATTATATATGGCAACAGAAAAACAGTTTTAGAAGCTGTCAAAGACGACCAAAAAGCAAAAGAAGTAAGGGGCGAGATTCTGGACAAAATCGACAGAGAAATTGAAAATCTTGTTGCCGCCAACGCAGCCGAAGGTATCTCGACAAAAGAACACGAAAGAATCCTTAAGGAATTCACAACGATAATCCCTTTCGACTCAAAATCGGCAGAAAAATTGTCAGAAGACACAAAGAAACTATCTTCACCGGAAAAATTATCGGAATTTCTCAAAAATGTTATCTCACAAGTTTACGAAACTCGAGAAAAATCACTTGGTGAAAAAACGGCAAGAGATATAGAAAAATTTGTAAACCTCTCCGTTATAGATACACTTTGGATTCAGCACTTAGACACACTGGACGATTTAAGAGAAGGTATCGGTCTTCGGGCAGCCGGTCAGCGGGATCCTTTGGTTGAGTACAAACAAGAAGCGTTCTCACTGTTTGAAAAATTAGTTGCAAGTATCGATTTTGAAATAGCCCACAGAATTTTCAAAGTTCAGGTTAATCAACAGCCACAAATCGAGCAAATAGAGCAAAAAGGAATCGAGATTCATCAAGAACCAACTTTAGGGTCATCGAGTAATCAGGATACTGGGTCACTGGAAGAGCATGATCCCGCTAACCCCGTTACCAGACAACCCGATGACCAGGAGAGAGACCCTATGGAAATGACTGATGAACAATTAGACGCAGAAATCGCACGATTAGAAGCAATAGAAAAAGGCCAGATAAGCACTAACTCACCATTTGGTAACAACAAACCTATTAAAGTGGAAAAAATCGGCAGAAACGACCCCTGCCCTTGTGGGTCAGGTCTTAAATGGAAAAAGTGTGGCCTGATTAACGCTCCTCAACACAGAAACTAAAAAAGTTCCTTACATTTTTATTACCCTTTTCTGCTTTATCTCTTTTAATTTTTCAGTTAAATAAAACCATGACAACAATTCTAATTCCTGCATATCAAGACAAGGATTTCCAAGGGGGTGAGATTTAATATGTTTGACCCAAACCAAACAGACCAAACCGACGAAGATTCAAAATCAGAAGATTTACCGCAAATGTAATTTAGATCTCGCTGGGAAGAGTAATGAGCTTCCAAAACAATAACAAGAGAATGTTCAACTTCCCAGCGATATGAATCAAAAACAGGGGATTCACTTAATTGAAAGGGAGGTGAGATTGAAAAATGGCAGGAAATAAAAATAGTGGCAGACGAAAAAAAGATCAAAGCCAGGACACATCTGAATCACATTAAAAAAGACAAAAAAACGGCAGATCAACAGCAGAGCAAACAGATAACGAAAGTTACCTGTTTGTTTTTTTGTAGACTTTCTGGCATCATTTACAAATGCATTATTTATTGGCAATTCTTGCCGGTGCTGTCCAAGGTCTCACGGAATTTTTACCAGTTTCCTCAACCGGTCACTTAATAATATTTGAACACTTATTCAATATTTCCCAAGATAATTTTGGTTTAGCCTTCGATGCTTCACTTCACTTAGGTACCTTGGCTGCAGTTTTAATCTTCTTCTTCAAAGATTACCTCAAAGTTTTAAATTTTAAAAACGGTCTCATGGTAAAGCTAATAGTAGGCACAATTCCAGCTGCCATCCTAGGGCTCATGTTTGACAATTACATAGAGACAACAGTCAGAGCGCTATGGATCGTAGGTGCTGCACTTATTGTGTTCAGCCCAATTATGTACTTTGCAGATTCGTATGGAAGGAAAAATCTGAAAGAAAACCAAGTGTCGCTTAAACAGTCTTTCCTAATTGGTCTTGCTCAGGCAATAGCGTTAATTCCCGGTATATCAAGATCCGGTGCATCTATGTCAGCAGGTTTGTTTCTGGGTTTAACAAGGGAAGAAGCGGCAAGATTCGCATTTATGCTGTCCGGGCCAATAATAGCGGGTGCCGGCACAAAGAAGTTTTTAGAGGTATTGCTAAGATCTAATTTATCCCACTCAGACATAATGTTCTTTGCACTTGGAATTTTATCTTCTGCTATTTTTGGTTATTTAACTATTAAATATTTTATAAAATATATATCTAAAAATAGCCTCCTGCCATTTATAATTTATCGCGTAGTACTTGGCGCACTATTGATTCTTCTTAGCTTACATTAAAACTCAGGTATAATTTACAAAGCGAGTCTAATATTATGGACGAACAACAAAAAATCGACGAACTGAAAAACAGATTCGGCATTATTGCTTCGAGGGTTGATACAGATAAAAAACAAGCTGAGTATATTGAGCTTGAATCAGAAACGATGAAACCTGGCTTTTGGGACGATCCTCAGCGAGCCCAAAAAATAACAAAAAAAATGGCAGATATTCAAAAAGACATAGAAACATTCAACTCACTTAAAAATGAACTGACAGAAGTCGAAGGTTTACTCAATCTGAGTCATGATGATCTAAAAATGACGGCAGACGTTGCCGTCGAAATAAAAGAAATAGAAATTAAATTGGAAGAACTCGAAATCAAAATGTTCCTGTCGGGGAAGTACGATGAAAACTATGCAATTCTTTCTATTCACGCTGGCCAGGGGGGAACAGAAGCTATGGATTGGGTAGAGATGTTGGAACGAATGTACGATAAATACTTTACTACACAAAAATGGGATCACGAAATAGCAGATGAAATACCAGGAGAAGAGGCAGGTAAAAAAACAGTGACGTTTCTGGTAAAAAACGATTTTGCCTACGGCCTCCTAAAAGGAGAGGCAGGTGTGCACAGACTTGTCAGACAATCCCCTTTCAACGCAGCTAATCTAAGACAAACGTCTTTTGCTCTGGTTGAAGTTATGCCCGAAATCGAAGAGGACGCAGATATTGAAATCAAACCGGAAGAGATCGAATTTGAGGCATTCAGGTCTGGTGGACACGGTGGTCAAAACGTAAATAAAGTTTCAACAGCCGTGCGCTTAAAACATATACCGACAGGTATTGTCGTAACGTGTCAAACGCAAAGGTTTCAGGGCCAAAACAGGGACAACGCCCTAAAACTTCTTAAGGCAAAACTTTGGGCGCTGAGAGAAAAAGAGGAAAAAGAGACAAAGGACGAACTTAAGGGTGGTCATGTTATGCCCGGTTGGGGAAATCAAATCAGGTCATACGTACTCCACCCGTACAAAATGGTCAAAGACCTAAGAACCGATTACGAAACATCCGACGCCGAAGGCGTTTTAAATGGGAATCTAGAGGAATTTGTAAAGCATGAATTAGCTCTTTTTTCTAATTAAAAAGCGACATATTCTAGGTTGCGCCTTTGGCGCAAACTGCTATATAATGGCAAAAGTTCACCAAAATGGATCCAAAAGCAAAATTAACTCCCAATCCTACAACACCAACCTCGAGTACAGTAACTAGTCCTCTCAGAACAGCTCCCTCAAAATTCAGCCCTAAAAAAATCCTACCAATATTAATCATACTTATTGTAGTTGGCGCCGGAATAGCCTCGGGTTTGGTAATGTCATCCAGAAACAAAAGCAAGGCTATGGGTGCAATGTCCCAGAACGGTCAGGATGTTCCAAAAGAAGTTCAACAGTCATTTAACCAAACATTCAAAGATGAAGCAGAAGGCACAGTTCAAAGAAACGATCAATTAGACAAATATGCACAAGGAACACACAAACTTTTAAGACAAGGCGGCGATTCGCAAACCGCCTATTTAACATCTTCTGTTTTAGACTTAGATCAGTATGTTGGCAAAAAAGTTAAAGTCTTCGGAGAGACTTTTGGCTCATCACAAGTTGGGTGGTTAATGGATGTTGGCAAAGTTGAAGTTCAGTAACCACTTATCTGCCTCATGATTGAATTTGTCCAAGTCTCAAAAAAATATCCCAACGGTCAAATAGCTCTAGACGATATAAACCTAAAAATAGAAGACGGAGAGTTTGTATTTATAGTCGGTCATTCCGGCGCCGGTAAATCCTCCCTACTTAGGTTGATCACCAGGGAAATTACACCATCGTCAGGGCGAATTTTGGTAAACAATGAAGACATTTTAAAGATGACCTCAAAAAAAATTCCACTCTTAAGAAGGAAAATTGGAACCGTATTTCAGGATTTTAAGCTTCTTCTAAACAGGACAGTTTTTGAAAATGTCGCAGTGCCTCTGGAAGTAGTTAGTGCCAGTGAAGCTCAAGTGACCAAAGAAGTTGCAGAAGCTCTGGACAAAGTAGGTCTTGGCGATAAAGCAAATAGTTTCCCGGCACAACTTTCCGGCGGTGAAGTCCAAAGAACTGCAATAGCAAGGGCAATAATATCCAAGCCGCAGGTTTTGTTAGCAGACGAGCCAACTGCAGATTTGGACCCGGAAACCGCGCACGGTGTTGTAAAGCTTTTAGAAAAAATAAACGACGAGGACAAAACAACAGTTATAATGGCAACTCATAATGAAACAATAGTTAATCATTTCAAAAAAAGAGTAGTAGTTCTAAAAAAAGGTAAAATAGAAAGGGACGAAAAAGAAGGTAAATATGAAGGTTAAAAAGACACTCAGGGTTCTACGAAGAAGTCCCTATCAGGCATTGGCAGCAACTCTTGCAATGTCCCTCACTTTCTTTATTGCATCTATATTTGTTGTTTTAATTGTTGGCGGTCAGGTAGTTTTAAATTACATCGAACAGCGCCCGCAGGTCATAGCTTTTTTTAAAGACCAAACAACCGAATCTCAAATTAATGAAACAATTACAAACGTAAAAGCAACCAATTTAACAAAGGATGTTAAGTACATAACAAAAGAAGAAGCCCTCGCAATCTATAGAGAGAGAAATAAAGACGAGCCGCTGCTTCTGGAATCTGTGACTGCCGACTTTTTACCCTCATCAATAGACGTTTCTGTAAAACGGGCACAAGACATTAACCAGATTTCCCAAATGCTCAAAGAAAACCAATCCGTAGAGCGTGTGATAACGCCGGAAAATTTAGTTGAGCAGTTGGTAAAGTGGACCAAAACAGTAAGGGCGGGTGGAATACTTTTTGTCTCAACTCTTCTTTCGATATCCTTCCTTATTATAATAATGGTCGTTGGGATGCGAATCGCAATAAGACGCGACGAAATTTCTATTATGAGTCTTGTTGGTGCAACAAAATGGTATATAGCAAAGCCTTTTTTTCTGGAAGGTGCCCTTTACGGATTTATTGGCGCCAGCGTTGCTACTTTTTTGATTTATGTAATTCTTCTTTTCTATTCTCCCAATATTCAAAACTTTTTAGGGCCTATCCAAATTTTTCCAATTAGCCCGCAGTTTTTTGTCTATTTATGGATAGGCGAAGTAGCAATTGCATCGGCAGTTGGAATTGCCGGGTCGGCAATCGCACTTTACAGATACCTCAGGATTAAATGAAAAAATTAATAATTTTATTTCGAGCTAAATGGCTCGCTAGTAATCACGCCCACAAAACAAAGTTTGAGCGAGAATCAAAATACCGCAGTGTTCGAACTGCGGTTATTTTATTAGTACTGCCAGTACTGGTATTTTTCCTCTCGACAAAAATAACTAAAGCAACCAGTCTCGAAGACTGCGAAAACGATCCTTCAAAAAGTGAATGTGTAGATTTATTTTCTAAAAAACTTACAGATATCTCCGGACAGAAAAAAACATTATCAACTCAAATTGCCCAGTTTGACACTCAGATCAAACTCACACAGGCAAAAATTGCAGACGCAGAAACAACCATTAACCAACTTGAAAAAGAAATCAACGTTTTGGGATTTAGAATAGGCTATATATCCGATTCGGTAGACAAACTGGAAGTTTTATTAAAACAAAGAATAGTGGCAACGTACCAGCAAAGTTTTGTTTCAAACCTGGAAATTGTTGCAACTTCATCGGACTTTTCAGATCTGATCCTGCGAACTCAATATTTAAAACAGGTACAGGAAAACGACAAAAAATTGCTTTCTAATTTGCTCCAAACTAAATCTAACTACGCAAACCAAAAAGACGACAGAGAAACAAAGCAGGCTGCCATTGAAGACAATAAGAAAAAACTTTTAGGTTTGAAAACCAGTCTGGACCAGCAAAAAGGAGAAAAACAGGCATTTCTAAAAATTACTCAAAACGATGAGACAAGATACCAGCAACTTCTAACCACAGCGCTTGCAGAAAAAAAGGCAATTACAGCAGCGTTTGGTCAGGCAGTGTCCAGGCTTAATGATGGGGAGGGTGATTCAGTTTCCGAGGGTTCATCGATTGCAATAATGGGCAATTCAGGCGCCCCAAGCTGTTCAAGCGGCACTCATTTGCATTTCACTGTTCTCAAAAACGGAGCTGCCCAAGATCCGGCAGGTTATCTCAAAGATGTTGGGGCAGCATTCGACAATTCTCCGGATTCATCCTTCGGATTTTCAGGATCCTGGAACTGGCCAATTTCTTCTCCAAGAATAACTCAAGGATTTGGAATGACATATTGGGCAAAACAGGGGTGGTACAACGGCGGAATTCACGATGGAATTGATATGGTAGGATCATCTACAATTGTTGCTCCAAAAAAAGGAAAAATAATATACGGTTCAACAAGCTGTGGCAGCAGTAATTTAAAGTATGCAGCAATAAAACACGACGATGACTCCAGCATAATTACTCTTTATCTCCACATTCAGTGAGTCCATTCAAAAGCAACAATCAAGAGGACGCCTGAGGGACTTGTCCCTCGAAGCTTTAGCAAAAGAGAGAAGCAAGAGGTGCCCTCCCAAACACCCCCACCACCACGAGGACGTTCCTCGAGCGAAGCGAGAGGTGCGTCCTCACAACCATTGAATCAGTATTATCTCTTTTGTTAGACTTCAGTTAATGCTCAGAAAACTTTCAGTTGTCCTTTTTGCGCTCTTTATTTTTACGCACTTTACGCAT